>DAOLDO010000173.1:0-9627 GCA_035327325.1 Chloroflexaceae bacterium
TGATCCGCATTGAGCGCGGTTCGATCGTCGTCGTTGATCTGACAGGACTGGCGCAACAGGGCGATCGGTAGGCGCTACCACAGCCCTATCCGAAACACGCGCCATCCACCTGAGTGAAGGTGGACTTGTGAGGATTCCCGTTGAGAAGGCTGTACCATCAGAGTCCGCGACAAAAGTCACATTCACCGGGCGGTACCACGACCTATACTCTCGCCACACAGCAGACGCCACATAATTGCATAGAGCGCTCGAGCGACCAGGCCCTTCGACGGCTGCGCGACGAGCCGCCCCTGGGCACCTGAAGGCCGCGAGCTGAAGGGAGGCGACGATGCCAGAGGACACGTCGGGGTATTTCCGTCGGCGAGTGCGGCGGCGTGCGCTCGCGGCGCTCCTGGGCCTCGGCCTGGTGCTGGCAGGGGGTGTGCTCGGCGCCCGCGCGGCCCCCGCAGCGCAGGGCGAAGACCAGGGGCGCGAGCTCTTCACCCAGCGCTGCGCCTCCTGCCACACTGTCGGCGCCGGCAACCTCGTCGGCCCGGACCTCCTGGGGGTGACCGAGGCCCGCGACCCGGCCTGGCTCGAGCGCTGGATCGTCGAGCCCGATACGATGCTCGCCGAGGGCGACCCCATCGCCGCCGAGCTGCTCAAGACCTTCAACGGCGTGCCGATGCCGAACATGGCCGTCACCCCCGCCGAGGCCCGCGCGATCATGGCCTACCTCGCCGCCGGCGGCGCCGCCCCCGCCCCTGCCCCCGGGCCGGCGCCCGCCCCCGCCGCCCCGGCCGGCGACCCGGCGCTCGGCCAGCAGCTCTTCACCGGCCAGATCCTGCTCGCCAACGGCGGCACCGCCTGCATCTCCTGCCATAACGTCAGCCAGGTCGGCGTGATGGGCGGCGGCACCCTCGGCCCCGACCTCAGCCACGTCGCCGCCCGCTACGGCGAGGCCGGCCTTGCGGCGGCCCTCACCGGCCTGCCCTTCCCCTCCATGCAGGGCGTCTTCGCCGCGCGCCCGCTGACACCCGAGGAGGTCCAGCACCTCCAGGCCTATCTGGTGCAGGCCGACGGGGCGGCGCCCGCCCAGGAGCCGGCGCGCTACACCTTCGTCTGGGTGGCCATCGGCGGCGCCCTCGTGCTGCTCGGCCTTAGCCACGTCCTCTGGATCAACCGCCACCGCGGCGTGCGCAAGCCCCTGGTGAAGCGGATGCGCCTACGGTAGCCCGCCGCAGCAAAGCAGAGCGGAGCCATCTATGAGCTGGATCAAAGACATTATCGCGCCGGAGACCCGCCAGTGGGAGGAGTTCTACCGCAACCGCTGGCAGCACGACAAGCTGGTGCGCAGCACCCACGGCGTCAACTGCACCGGCGGCTGCTCCTGGGGCATCTACGTCAAAGACGGCGTGATCACCTGGGAGATGCAGCAGACCGACTACCCCAAGCTCGAGGCCGGCCTGCCCCCCTACGAGCCCCGCGGCTGCCAGCGCGGCATCTCGGCCTCCTGGTACATCTACAGCCCCCTGCGCGTGCGCTACCCCTACATGCGCGGCGCGCTGATCGACGCCTGGCGCGCCGCCCGCCGCGCCCACAGCGACCCCGTCGCCGCCTGGCAGGCGATCCAGGACGACCCCGAGACCCGCCGGCGCTACCAGAAGGCCCGCGGCAAGGGCGGCTTCCGCCGCGTGCGCTGGGACGAGGCCCTCGAGCTGATCGGCGCCGCCAACGTCGCGACGATCAAGCGCTACGGCCCCGACCGCGTGATCGGCTTCTCGCCCATCCCCGCCATGTCCCAGCTCAGCTACGCCGCCGGCTCGCGCTTCCTCCAGCTGATGGGCGGGGTCAACCTGAGCTTCTACGACTGGTACTGCGACCTGCCGCCCGCCTCGCCCGAGATCTGGGGCGAGCAGACCGACGTGCAGGAGAGCGCCGACTGGTTCAACAGCAAGTTCATCATCTCGATGGGCTCGAACCTGAACATGACCCGCACGCCGGACGTGCACTTCATCGCCGAGGCCCGCCACAACGGCTCGAAGTTCGTGGTCTTCGCCCCCGACTTCAGCCAGGTGGCCAAGTTCTCGGACTGGTGGATCCCGGTCAACGCCGGCCAGGACGGCGCCTTCTGGCAGGCCGTCAACCACGTCATCCTCAGCGAGTACTTCGTCACGAAGACCACCCCCTCGTTCGAGGCCTACCTCAAGCAGTACTCCGACTGCCCCTTCCTGGTGGAGCTGACCCCCACGAAGGGCGGCTACACTCCCGGCCGCTTCGTGCGCGCCAGCGCCGTGAGGCGCTACGCCGCCGAGGAGCACGCCGACTGGAAGCTGCTGGTGCTCGACGCCGCCAGCGGCGAGCCGCGCCTGCTCAAGGGCCAGGTCGGCCACCGCTGGCAGCAGCGCGAGGGCCAGTGGAACCTCGAGCTGAAGGACAGCCTCGACGACAGCCCGGTCGACCCGCAGCTCTCGCTGCTCGGCTCGCCCGACGTGGCCCAGGTGGCCTTCGAGGACCCCTCAAACGACAACACGGTCGCCTTCCGCGGCGTGCCCACGCACACGATCGCCGGCGCCAACGGCCCCGTGCTCGTGACCACCGTCTTCGACCTGCTGATGGCCCAGTTCGGCGTCGCGCGCGGCCTGCCCGGCGCCTACCCGAGCGGCTACGACGACGAGGCGGCGCCCTTCACGCCGGCCTGGCAGGAGCGCTTCACCGGCATCGGCCGCGACACGGTGGTGACCTTCGCCCGCCAGTTCGCCGACACCGCCGAGCGCACCGGCGGCAAGTGCACGGTGATCATCGGCGCGGGCATCAACCACTGGTACCACAACAACCTGATCTACCGCTCGGCGATCGTGGCCCTGATGCTCTGCGGCTGCATCGGCAAGAACGGCGGCGGCCTGGCCCACTACGTCGGCCAGGAGAAGCTGGCCCCGATCTCGATCTGGAAGACCCTGGCCATGGCCACCGACTGGGGCGGCCCCCCGCGGCTCCAGAACGGCCCGAGCTGGCACTACGTCAACTCCGACCAGTGGCGCTACGAGGGGCCCTTCGCCGCCGTCGCCGGCGTGAAGGGCGACAACCCCTGGACGAGCGGCCACACCATCGACGCCAACGTGCGCGCGGTGCGCATGGGCTGGCTGCCCTTCTACCCCCAGTTCGACCGCAGCAGCCTGGAGCTGGCGCGCGAGGCCCGCGAGGCCGGCGCCACGACCGAGCAGGCCGTCGCCGACTACATCGCGCGGCAGCTGGCCGAGGGCAGGCTGCGCTTCTCGATCGAGGACCCCGACGCGCCCGAGAACTGGCCGCGGGTCTGGTTCATCTGGCGCGGCAACGCCCTGATGTCGAGCGCCAAGGGCCATGAGTACTTCCTGCGCCACTACCTCGGCACCCACGACAACGCGATCGCCGACGAGGAGGTCAGCCGGGAGATGATCCACGAGGTGACCTGGCGCGACAAGGCCCCCGAGGGCAAGCTCGACCTGGTGGTGGACATCAACTTCCGCATGGACACCTCGGCGCTGTACTCGGACATCGTGCTGCCGACGGCCCACTGGTACGAGAAGAACGACCTCAACTCCACCGACCTGCACAGCTACATCCACCCCCTCTCCGAGGCCGTGCCGCCCAGCTGGGAGGCGCGCTCGGACTGGGAGATCTTCAAGCTCTTCGCCAAAACGCTGAGCGAGCTGGCCGAGACCCACCTGCCCGAGCCCGTGTACGACCTGGTGGCGGCGCCGCTGCAGCACGACACGCCCGACGAGCTGGCCCAGCCCAACGTGCGCGACTGGAAGCGCGGCGAGTGCCCGCCCATCCCGGGCAAGACCATGCCGCACTTCAAGCTGGTGCAGCGCGACTACCGCAACCTCTACAACCGCTTCGTCTCCTTCGGCCCGGCGGCGCGGGCCAGGGGCATCGGCGCCCACGGCGTGCACTGGCCGATCGAGGAGCTCTACGACGGGCTGCTGCGGACGAAGCCGACCGTGCGCTGGGGCGAGGCGACCTACCCCTCGCTGAGCGACGCGGTCCAGGCCGCCGACGTGATCCTAGCCCTGGCGCCCGAGACCAACGGCGAGTCGGCCTACAGGGCCTACGAGTCGCAGGAGAAGCGGGTGGGCCTGCCGCTGACCGACCTGGCCGAGCAGAGCCGCGGCGTGACCATGAGCTTCGAGGATCTGAAGCAGCAGCCGCGGCGCCTGCTGACCAGCCCGTGCTGGTCGGGCCTGATCAACAACGGGCGGGCCTACTCGCCCTTCACGGTCAATATCGAGCGCCTCGTGCCCTGGCGCACGCTCACCGGGCGCCAGCACTTCTACCTCGACCACGAGGGCTACCTGGGCTTCGGCGAGCACCTGCCCACCTACAAGCCCAAGGCCGACGAGGCCACCTACGGCGACCTGAAGCGCTCGGAGCAGGGCTGGAAGTTCATCACCCTGAACTACCTCACGCCCCACGGCAAGTGGCACATCCACTCGACCTACGGCGACACCCTGCGCATGCTCACGCTCTCGCGCGGCATGGAGCCCTGCTGGATGAACGACCGGGACGCGGCGGCGATCGGGGTCAACGACAACGACTGGGTCGAGGTCTACAACGACCACGGCGTGGTGGCGACCAGGGCGGTGGTGAGCGCGCGCATCCCGAAGGGCGTCTGCATCATCTACCACTCGCCCGAGCGCACGATCTCGGTGCCGAAGTCGCCCCTGCGCGGCAACCGGCGCGCCGGCGGCCACAACAGCCTCACCAGGGTGCGCCTGAAGCCGGTGCTGATGGTGGGCGGCTACGGCCAGTTCACCTACAGCTTCAACGGCTGGGGGCCGACGGGCGTGAACCGCGACACCCACGTGCGCATCCGCAAGCTGCCCGGCGAGCCCAAGTTCTAGCCAGGAGGGGCGACGATGAACGTGCGCGCACAGATCTCGATGATGTTCCACCTGGACAAGTGCATCGGGTGCCACACCTGCAGCCTTGCCTGCAAGAACATCTGGACCGACCGCCAGGGCACCGAGTACATGTGGTGGAACAACGTCGAGACCAAACCCGGCACGGGCTACCCGACGATGTGGGAGGACCAGGAGAAGTACCAGGGCGGCTGGGAGCCGAAGAACGGGACGATCCACCTGCGCGCCACCGGCAAGGCCCGCGGCTACACCAACATCTTCCACCAGCCCCACCTGCCCACCATCGACGACTACTACGAGCCCTGGACCTACAAGTACGACGACCTGTTCAACGCCCCGGCGAGCGACGACCAGCCCACGGCCCGCCCGATCTCGCTGATCACCGGCGAGCCGATGAAGATCGAGGCCGGCCCCAACTGGGACGACGACCTGGGCGGCTCGCCGGTCTACGCCGCCAACGACCCCGACCTGGCCGAGCTGACGCCCCAGGAGCGCAGCGCCTTCTTCGAGCTCGAGCGGATCGTCTTCTTCTACCTGCCGCGCATCTGCAACCACTGCCTCAACCCCGGCTGCGTGGCCGCCTGCCCCTCGGGCGCGCTCTACAAGCGCGGCGAGGACGGCATCGTGCTGGTCAACCAGAACGTCTGCCGCGGCTGGCGCTACTGCGTCTCGGCCTGCCCGTACAAGAAGGTCTACTACAACTGGAAGACCGGCAAGTCCGAGAAGTGCATCCTCTGCTTCCCGCGCCTGGAGAGCGGCCAGGCCCCGGCCTGCTTCCACTCCTGCGTGGGCCGCATCCGCTACCTGGGCGTGGTGCTCTACGACGGCGACCTGATCCAGCCCGCCGCCGCGGCCCCCAACGACGAGCTGGTGGACCGGCAGCGGGCGATGATCCTCGACCCCCACGACCCGGCGGTGGTCGCCCAGGCCGAGCGCGACGGGGTGCACTTCTCGATGGTCGAGGCCGCCCAGAAGTCGCCGGTCTACCGCTTCGTGAAGGAGTGGGGGCTGGCGCTGCCGCTGCACCCCGAGTTCCGCACCCTGCCGATGCTGTTCTACATCCCGCCGCTGCTGCCGGTGATCGGCCAGCTCAACCGCCAGGGCATCTACAGCGTCACCGAGGAGGACTACTTCGGCACCCTGGAGCAGGCGCGCATCCCGCTGAAGTACATGGCCCGCCTCTTCAGCGCCGGCAACGAGGGCCACGTGCGCAGCGTCTACGAGAAGCTCCTGGCGATGCGGCTGTTCAAGCGGGCCGAGCAGGTGGGCGACGTCGAGATGGGGCGCGCCCTCGGGCTCCTGGCCCAGGTGGGGCTGAGCGCGGCCCAGGCCGAGGAGATCTACCGGCTCACCTCGCTGCCCACCTTCGAGGAGCGCTTCGTCATCCCGCCGATGCACCGCGAGGAGGCGATCGAGCTGATCGGCGACCCCTACGCCTTCAAGGCCGAGGTCGGCGTGGGCTTCCGCGATAAGCCCCAGCGAGGCCTGTGATGGCTGATGCGCACGCGCGCTCAGGGCTCGCCCGCCGCGAGGTCTTCCGCCTCTTCGGCGAGCTGCTCGACTACCCGGGGCCCGACACGATGGCCCGGGCCTACACCTGCGGCCGGCTGCTGGACGACGCCGACGCGATGGCCGAGCTCGCCAACTTCACGCTCGAGTGCGGCTGCCTGAGCCTGGAGCGCCTGGAGGAGATCTACACCGGGACGTTCGAGATCAACCCGGCCAGCTTCATCTACGCCGGCTACGTGCTCTTCGGCGAGAGCACCAAGCGCGGCGCCCTGATGGTGAAGCTGCAGGAGGAGTACCGCCGACGCGATTTCAGCTATGTCGGCGAGCTGCCCGACCACCTGGGGCTGATGTTCCGCTTCCTGGCCACCGTAGACGACGCCCCGGCGATGGTGGACGACCTGCTGGCCGAGTGTATCGCGCCGGCGGCCCACCAGATGCGCGAGGCGATCGACCCTGCCAACCCGTACGCCGCCCTGCTGAGCGCGATCCTGCACGTGATCGACCCCGAGGGCCGGGCCACCCTGGCCAGAGTGCTGGAGCGCTTCGGGCGCGGGTTCCTCCCCGAGCGGGAGGGCTTCGTGCCCGAGGCCGACGTGGTCCCTGCCGAGTGAGGCGCGGCGACGGTTAGGGCCTGGGAGGGCCGCGCCATCCCGGCGGATGGATAGCCATCCATAGCGGAGTAACCTATGACCACTGCGCAACTGCTCTACGGCGTGTTCCCCTATCTGGTGCTGCTGATCGCCCTGGTCGGCACGATCGCGCGCTACACGATCAGGCGCTTCTCCTTCTCCAGCCTCTCCTCGCAGTTCCTCGAGAGCCGCCAGCTCTTCTGGGGCTCGGTGCCCTGGCACTACGGACTGCTCGTGGTGCTGGGCGGGCACCTGGTGGCCTTCCTCGTCCCGCGCTCGGTGCTGGCCTGGAACGCCGTCCCCGTGCGGCTCTACATCCTCGAGCTGACGGGCCTGGTCTTCGGCCTGCTGACCCTGGTCGGCCTGCTGATGCTGATGTGGCGGCGGGCCACCCGCCCGCGCATCCGCGTCGTCAGCTCGTGGATGGACTGGGCGCTGCTGCTGAGCTTCCTCGTCCAGGTTGTGGCCGGGCTCTGGACGGCGATCTTCCACCGCTGGGGCTCCTCGTGGTTCGCCGGCTTCATCACGCCCTACCTCTGGTCGCTCTTCACGCTGAACCCGCGGGTCGATCTGGTGGCCAACCTGCCCTTCGCGGTGCAGCTGCACATCGTCGGCGGCTTCGTCATCCTGGGGCTGCTGCCGTTCAGCCGGCTGATCCACTCGCTCTCCTTCCCCTGGGGCTACGCGACCCGCCCGCCACAGGTGGTGGTCTGGAACCGCCGCGACCTGCGACCGGAGCTGCCCGTGCCGGCCTCGACGGCGCGGCCGACGCCGCAGCAGCGCGACGAGGAGGAGCCCGCGCCCCGCGCCGAGCCGCGCCCGCAGCCGGCGGGGGCCCACTTCCAGGGAGACTAGGCCGTGGAGCTCACCACGATCCCACGGACGCTCGACCAGTTCCTGGCCCGGTCCGCCGACCTGCACAGCCACCTCTGCCCGCGCCAGGTGCTGGGCGCGCGGATGGGCATGCTGGCGGGCGCGCTGCTCGGGCTAGAGCTCCCCCAGGCCGGCAAGGGGCTGGTCACCTTCGTCGAGACCGACGGCTGCTTCGCCGATGGCGTCGCTGTCGCCACGGGCTGCTGGCTGGGCCGGCGCACCATGCGCCTTGTGGACTACGGCAAGGTGGCGGCGACCTTCGTCGATACGCGCGACGGAAGAGCGATCCGCATCAGGCCCCGCGCCGAGGCCCGCGCCCTGGCCGGCGCCTACGCCCCCAGGGCACAGAGCCGCTGGCACGCCTACCTTGAGGCCTACCAGCTGATGCCGGACGACGAGCTGCTGGAGGCGCGGCCGGTGGAGCTGACCCTTGATCTGCGGGCGCTGCTCAGCCGGCCCAGCGTGCGGGCCACGTGCGCATGCTGCGGGGAGGAGATCATCAACGAGCGCGAGCTGCTGGTCGGCGGCGAGCTGCGCTGCCGGGGCTGCGCCGGGGAAAACTACTATCGCTAATCTCCTTTTCGCGCTACACTGAAGGCCCGACAACCTGGCGGCAACGAGGAGAGCCGTATGCAGTCACAGCGGAGCTCACCTAACCTGGCCCTGGCCATGGCGACCCTCGCCTTCGCGGTCGCGTTCGCCGGCTGGTCGCTCCTCTCGCCCCTGGCCACGCGCATCCAGCAGAACCTGGGCCTGAGCGAGCTCCAGATCAGCTTCCTGATCGCCGTGCCGGTGATCCTCGGCTCGCTGCTGCGCATCCCCTTCGGCATCCTCACCGACCGCTACGGCGGCCGGCTCATGTTCACGCTGCTGCTGGTCTGCATGGTCCCCGTGCTGCTGCTGACCAGCGTGAGCGCGAGCTACCCGCTGCTGCTGTTCGACGCCCTGCTCCTGGGGCTCGGCGGGGCGAGCTTCGCGATCGGTGTGCCCTTCGTCTCGCGGCACTTCCCGCCCGAGCGGCAGGGCTTCGCGCTGGGCGTGTACGGGGCGGGCAACATCGGCACCGCCCTGGCGGCACGGGCGGCCCCACAGATCGCCGAGGCCTATGGCCTGCCCACGGTCTTCATCACCTTCGCGGCGCTCACCCTGGCGATGGCGGTGGCCTTCTGGCTCTTCGCCCGCGATGTGCCGCGCCCGGCCAATGCGCCGGCGCCCGGCTTCAGCCAGAGCCTCGCGGTGGTCCGCACCGAGCGGCGGGCGTGGCTGCTGAGCCTGTTCTACTTCCTCACCTTCGGCGGCTTCGTGGCCTTCTCGCTCTACCTGCCCAAGATGCTAGTCGACCTGTACGCGATCACGCCGATCGACGCGGGCAACCGGGTCTTCGTCTTCGTGCTGCTGGCGACGCTCGGGCGCCCTCTGGGCGGGTGGCTGGCCGACAGGCTGGGCGGCAACCAGGTGCTGCGCGCCGTCTTCGCCGTGGTCGCCGCCATGGCCGTGGTCCTGACCTTCACCACGGCGCTCATCCCGCTGACCATCGCCTGCCTGAGCAGCTCGCTCATGCTCGGGATCGGCAACGGGGCGGTGTTCAAGCTGGTGCCGCAGTGGTTCCCGGGCCGCACGGGCGTGGTGACGGGCATCGTCGGCGCGGCGTGCGCGCGGGGCGGCTTCTTCCCGCCCCTGGTGCTCCGCGCGGGGCGCCAGAGCCTCGGCGGCTACAGCCTGGGGGTCGCGCT
>DAOLDO010000174.1:0-9618 GCA_035327325.1 Chloroflexaceae bacterium
GCCCTTACGCCCGAGCGCAGCAGGTACGGGCGACCCCACGTGGTCGCCCGGCCCGCCTCTTTGTCTCCCGGCCCCGGAGCCGCTTTCGCTCAGCCGGCGGCGGCGGCCTCCTCGGGGTCGCTGCGGCGGCCGCGGCCGAACCACGTCTTCCATTCCTCGTGCTCCCAGATCACCAGCAGCTGGGCGGCGTTGAAGATCGACGAGTAGGTGCCGATGATCAGGCCGATCAGCATGATCAGCACGAAGTTGAAGATCGTCTCGCCGCCGAACAGCAGCAGGGCCGAGAGGGTGAAGAAGGTGGTCATCTGGGTGTTGATCGAGCGGGGCAAGGTCTGGACGATGCTATGGTTGATCACCCCGTCAAAGGTCTCGCCGGGGCGCCTGGCGATCAGGTTCTCGCGGATCCGGTCGAAGACCACGATCGTATCATGGACCGAGAAGCTGAGGATGGTGAGCAGCGCCGTGAGGAACAGGGCGTCCACCTCGAAGCGCAGGCTGAAGGTACTGAAGATCGCGGCGATGCCGAGGACCAGGATCACGTCGTGGACCATGGCGATGATCGCGCACATCCCGTAGCGGAAGGGGTGCGGCGCCCCGCGGAAGGCCCACCAGAGGTAGAGCAGGATGGCCACGGAGGCGCCTGCCACGGCGACGATCGCGCTGATCGTGCTCTCGCGGCTGACCGTGGGGCCGACGCTCTCGAGGCGCTCGACCGTGATCGGCCCGATCGCGCCCAGGGCGGCCTCGACGGCCTGGCGCTCCCCGAGCGGGTTCTGCTCGTCAAGGGGGCGGGTGCGCACCAGAGCCTCGGCCGTCGGCGCGCCGTCAACGTCAATCTGGCTCATCTGGACCAGAGCGCCCTCGAAGCCGGCCTCGGCGAAGGCCGCGGCCACCTGCCCGGTGCTGACCGAGCCTGGCGCCTGGTCGGCGAAGCGCACCTCCCAGAGGGAGCCGCCGCTGAAGTCGATCGAGGGGCGCAGGCCGAGGCGGAACTGGCCCGTGGTGACCACGGGGTGCAGCAGCAGGAAGTACAGCCCCGGCAGGATCAGCACAAGGGAGAGGACGATCCACCAGTAGCGGCGGCTGACGAGTTGCTCAAGCATGGCTTAGTCTCTGCTCCCTACGCCGCCTCGGGCGCGCTCTCGGCCACCCTGGGGGGCCGCCGCTCGAGCCCGAAGAGCCAGGCTCGCTCCTCGCTGAAGAGGGGGGCGGCGAGGCGCAGGAAGGTGCGGGTGACGACCACGGCGGTGAAGAGGCTGACGATGATCCCGAGGCCCAGGGTCAGAGCGAAGCCCTGGATGACGCTGACCCCGAAGTTGCTGCCGAAGAGGAAGAGCACCGTGCTGGTGATCAGGGTCGAGACGCTCGAGTCCCTGATCGCCGGCCACGACTCCTGGAAGCCCAGCTCGAGGGCGCTGCGGATATCGCGGCCGCGGCGGTACTCCTCGCGCAGGCGGGCGAAGATCAGCACGTTGGCGTCCACGGCGAGGCCGATGGAGAGGATGAAGCCGGCGATGCCGGGCAGGGTCAGGGTGATCGGGATGAAGCGGTAGATCGCGAAGCTGATCAGGGTGTAGAGGGCCAGGGCCAGCGTTGCGAGCAGGCCGGGGAAGCGGTAGTAGAAGATCATGAACAGGGCCACCACCGCCAGCCCGACCATCCCGGCGACGACGCTGGCCTCCACCGACTCCTGGCCGAGGGTGGCGGTGACGCTGCGGCTGGTCTCGACCACCAGGGGCACGGGCAGGGCGCCGTACTTCAGCTGGTTGAGGATGTTGTCGCGGTCGGCCTCGCTGTTGACCTCGATCACGCCGGAGCCGTCGGTGAGGGCGGCGTTGATCTGGGGGCAGCTGACCACCCGGTTGTCGAGCACGATGCACATCGGCCGGCCGACGTTCGAGGCGGTGAAGGCGGCCAGGCGCTGGGCCGACTCGCCGGTGAAGGCGAAGGACACGGCCGGCCTGCTGCCCGCCACGCCCGTCTGCGAGAAGGCGGGCTGCACCGCGTTGGTGTCGAGGTCGGCCCCGTCGGTGATGCTCTCGAAGACCGGGCCGAGCTGGTTGACGTCGGTGATCGGCGCGGTGCCCTCGGGGAGCACCGGGTCGGGGCTGCTGCTGGTGCGCACGAGCGTGCCGTCGGGGAGGTACTGGCCCTGCGAGTCGATGAACTCGAGCCGGCCAGTGCCGCGCAGCGTGTCTACCGCCTGGTCGGGGTTGTCTACGCCGGGGAGCTCGACGATGATGCGGTCGTTGCCGGCGAGCTGGACGACCGTCTCGCCGACGCCGAGGGCATTGACGCGCCGCTCGATCACGCCGCGCGCGGTGTCGAGCTGCTCGCGCGTGACCTCGGGCTCGGTGGCCCGCAGCAGCACCTGGATGCCGCCCTGGAGGTCGAGGCCGAGGCGGAAGCGGACATCGCGGCCGAGGAAGTTCTGGCTAGGGGCCAGGTTGATCCAGAGCGCCAGGCCGGCGACGATGACGATCAAGATGATGGAGGTGAGCTCTCTGCTACGCACGGCGGTGGGTTGCTCCTAGGTTGCCCGCGAACCGCGGCATTATAGGGCCGCGGCAGGGCCCTGTCAACGCGCAAGGGGCCTGCCGCGGCGAGGGTTGGCGCGTGGGGGGCGCCGCGGCCCTACTGGCCGGCGGCGCGCAGGGCGGCCTCGATGGCGCCGGGCAGTCCGTTCATATCAACCAGCTGGCCGTTCACGTCGAAGGTGGGCGTGCCGGTGACGCCGCGGGCGATCGAGGCCTGGCCGGCGGCGACCACCTCGGCGTTATGGGTGCCGCCGCTCATGCAGGCGTCGAACTCGGCGCGGTTGAGGCCCAGCTGGCCGGCGTAGCCCGAGTAGACGTTGTTCACCGTGTTCAGCTGGGACCACTGGTCCTGGTTCATGAACAGCATGTCGTGCATACCCCAGTAGTTGCCCTGGTCCCCCGCGCAGCGCGCGGCCTCGCCCGCGGCAACGGCGTGGCGGTGGCTGTCGAGGGGGAACTCGTGGTAGATGAACTGGATGCGCCCGGTCTCGATGTAGTCGCGCGTGACGATCGAGCCGAGGTTGTTGAAGTAGAAGGCGCAGCTGGGGCACTGGTAGTCGCTGTACTTGATCACCTTCACGCTGGCATCGGGGTTGCCCTTATACCAGAAACCCTCGTCGGTGCGGCCGACGGGCGCGTTGACCGGGGTGACGGCCCCGCCGCCGAAGCCGCCCCGGGCGGCATAGGTGATCAGGAAGGCGGCGCCCAGGATCACGAGGGCGCCGATGCCCCAGTAGAAGGGCACCAGGGGGTTCTGCTTCTTGGCGGCCACCTTGCGGCCGCGCCGGCTCTGGGCCTGGCTCATCGCGGGTGTACTCCGAATAGGTAAAATTTGCGTTTATAAGGATGGCGCGGAGACCACGACCGCGTCATATCACCGGCATTATAGCGGGGGGGCATACCCACGTCAAACCCAGATGCTGTATACTAGAGGGCCGTTCGACAGGGCAGACGTGTGAACGATCATGGCTGATCAAAGCGCCAGGCCCGACGCTGAAGCGCTCTACATCCTGGCGCTGCGCCTCGCCCCCCTCCTCGACGCCGAGGAGGCGGCGCGGGTCTGCCTGGAAGGCTGCGCCACCCTGGTGGGCGCCGAGGCCGGCATGCTGCTCGCCGAGGATCTGCCGGCGGCCGCCGTGGGCATCCCCGCCCCCAGCGCCGAGGCCGCCCGCACGATCGCCGCGGCGTCGGCCGTCAGGGCGGCCACCCAGATGATCGGCGTGAGCGCCCTGCCCCCGGCCGCCGCCCCCCTGCCCGCCGCGGCCCTCTTCGCCGGCTGCATCCCCCGCAAGGACGCCCCCCCCGGCGTGCTCATCCTCGGCCGGGCCACCCCCCTCGACCGGGCGGCCCGTCTGACCCTCGCCTCGGCCATGCCCCTGGTCGGCCAGACCCTCGACCGCGCCCGAGCCTACGCCGACCAGGCCGCCGCGGCGCCCCTCGGCAGCCGGCTGGTCAGCCGCCTGGCCCACGATATCCGCAGCCCCCTGGTGGCCACCCACGCCAGCCTCGAGGTGGTGCAGCGCCTGCTGCGCGGTCGCGAGGTGCCCGCCCCCGTCTTCGACGCCCTCGCCACCGGCCTGCGCAGCATCCAGGCCGCGCTGGAGCTCTGCAACGACATGCTCGAGGTCAGCCGGCTCCAGCACGGCTTCACCATCGTCCCGCGCCCCGTCCCCCTCGAGCGCCTGGTGGGCGAGACGGTCGAGATGCTGCGCCCCGTGGCCGAGCAGCGCGGCCTGGCCCTGGCCGGGCGCGTCCCGCCGGGCCTGCCCTACACCCTGGGCGACGAGCGCCTGCTGCGCCGGATGCTGACCAACCTGGTGTCCAACGCGATGCGCTTCGCGCCGCCCGGCGGGTCGGTGCTGGTCGAGGCCCTACCCGGCGACGAGCCGGACACGGCCCTGCTGCGGGTCAGCGACGACGGCCCCGGCATCCCGCCCGAGGAGCGCGAGCGGATCTTCCTGCCCTTCGTGCAGGGCCCCGGCGAGGCCGGTCGCGGCACCGGCCTGGGCCTGGCCCTCTGCCGCGAGGTGGCCCAGGCCCACGGCGGCCGCATCTGGGCCGACGGCGGCGACGGCGGCCAAGGGGCCGTCTTCAGCGTCCTGCTGCCCGCCGCAGCGCCCGCATCAGCAGGGCGATAAGGGCCAGGACCGTCACGACGCCGTACTCGAGGGCCGGCACCCGCAGCACATCGGGCAGGCGCCGAAGCTCGCGCCGGCCGCCGTAGTAGGCCAGGGCCGCCGCCCCGTAGGCCGAGCCGATGGCGAGGCGCGCCCGCCGCGACAGCCCCAGGCCGTGCATCTGGGCCAGCACGAACATGCCCAGGAAGCCGAAGGTGAACATGGGCCCGTAGCCGCTGCGGTTCTGGCGCGTCGTCAGCAGGGCGTGGGGCAGCACCAGCAGCTCGAGGGCCAGGGTCCAGCGCGGGTCGCGGTGGGCCCTGGTGAAGAGCAGCGATGACTGCACGAAGAGCAGCAGCATGTGGAAGGTGCCGCTGAGGTGCGAGGGCCTGGGCTCGAGCGGGTGGTACCAGAAGGTGTAGACGGTGGCCCAGCTGAAGATGTAGCCGTGGTAGCGCCTGGCGAAGCGGGTCAGCTCGGGCGGCAGGGCGGGCCGGCGCATCCCGAGCAGCAGGCCGCGCCGGGGCGCCTCGAGGGCCATGGTCAGCATGAGCAGGAAGGCGGCCGAGCCGAGCGAGGAACCCTCGGGCACGTCGAGGGCCAGCCCGTCGTAGTAGCGTCGCGTCTGGGCGTAGTGCAGCGCGGCGCCCGCCGCGTTCACCGCCAGGGCCACCCAGTTGACGGGCCGCATGCCATCGGCGTAGGGCGGACGGGCCCGCTGGGCGGCGTAGACGCAGCCCCAGATGGCGAGCTGGTGCAGCAGGTAGCCGGCCCAGGCTGTGGGGCGAGCCGCCGGGTGGGGCGCCGCCGCGATCCAGCGGTAGTCGCCGGGCCGCCCGCTGTGGGGCGCGAGCGCCACCGGCTCTTGCCCGGCCAGGGCCACGGCCCCCACGGCCCCCGCGCAGACGGCCGCGGCGGGCAGTAGCAGGGCCCGGGCGTCGGGCGGGGCGGGCGGGGCGGCGCGCCCCTCGACCCAGGCGACGTAGCGGTCGAGGGCCAGGCCGGCGGCGGCGGCGGCGGCGGCGGCGAGCAGGCCCGCGCCAACGGCCCGCGCCGGGCGCGCGCGCGGCACGGCCAGGGCGGCGCACGCGGCGCCGGCCGCGCCGACCAGGGCGAGGCCGAGGCCGGGCCGGCGGCCCCGCGCCACGTCGAGCCAGTAGACGGCGGCCATCGGGTTGAACAGGGCGGCCCCGGCGAGGGCGTAGTTGGTGCGTTGGGCACTCATATGAGGGGGAAGGAGAGAACCAGGTTCTCCCCTCAAACTACTTCCAGCCGCCCACCACGTCGAAGATCGCGCGGTCGTGCATGGGGTTGGGCACGGTCGTCTCGGGCTGGGCCAGCAGGTACTCGGCCATCTCGTTGAAAGGCCGGACGCAGTCCTCCTTGCCCTCGCCCTCCATCTCGAACAGGGTCTTGCCGGCCAGGCGCGAGCGCCGGATCAGGTCGTGGTAGGGCACCTTGCCGATGATCTTGGTGCCCACGCTGTCCACGAACTGCTCGAGCAGCGAGGTGCCGCCGAACTCGGGGTCAACCCGGTTGGCGATCAGGCCGGCCATGGTCACTTTGTGGCGCTGGCTCTTCTGGGCGATGGCCAGGCAAAGCCTGTTGGCGGCGAAGATGCTGTCGAAGTCGTTGCAGGCGATGATCAGCCCGTAGTCGGCGTAGTTGAGCGGGGCCGAGAAGCCGCCGCAGACCACGTCGCCAAGCACGTCGAAGACGATCACGTCGTACTTGTGGTAGAGGCCGAACTCCTTGAGCAGCTTGACCGTCTCGCCCACCACGTAGCCGCCGCAGCCGCTTCCCGCCGGCGGCCCGCCCGACTCCAGGGTGTCCACGCCGGCGAAGCCGGTCATGATCACGTCCTCGCGCTCGACGTCCTCGACGTGGAAGTCCACCTGCTCGAGCACGTCAATCACCGTGGGCTGGAGCAGGCCGGTCAGGGGGAAGGTGCTGTCGTGCTTGGGGTCGCAGCCGATCTGCAGCACCTTGGCGCCCTTGAGGGCCATGGCCGCCGAGAGGTTGGCGCTCGTCGTGCTCTTGCCGATGCCGCCCTTGCCGTACACCGCGAGGATCAGGGACATAGGAACCTCCAAATAACTGGTCAAGGCTCAAGCGGCCTGCCGAACTCCTGCTCGTAGACATCGGCCGTGTAGGCCAGGGCGCGGTAGACGTAGCGGGGCACGATGCGCCCCTCGTGGCGGGGGAACTGGTCGCGCACGAAGGCCAGGTTGCGCAGCAGCTTCATCTCGATCACGCCGCGGGCGAACTCGAGCCCCTTGGTGCCCTTGGTGCGCTGCATCCAGGCGACGAACTTGCGCACCGGCGCCGGCGGGCGCTTGCGCGGCCGCCTGAGCATGCCGACGTAGGCCCGCACGCCCACGCGCCTGTTGCCGCCCTCGCTCCGCTCGCCCAGCTCGAGGGCCGGCCGGATCAGGTCGAACAGCTCCTGCCCGCGCTCGGTGCGCACCAGCATCCACTGCCAGCGCTTCTCGGGCGGCAGGGGCGCGCCGAGGTAGCCGATGGTGATGTCGGAGAGGCCGTTCTGGTAGTCGAAGCAGCTCAGGCAGGCCGCCGGGAACACCCCGCGCTCGCCGCCGAGGGCGCTGACGTCGAGGTCCACGTAGTTCACCTTCTCGATGTGGCCGTCCTCGTGGCGCAGCCAGACGCGGAAGTCCTGCATGAACTCGTGGTGGACGACCGTCTCGGGCGACTTCGAGGCCACGGCCAGGAAGCGCATCAGGTCGGGGTAGGCCGTGTTGTCGGTGCAGGGCAGGCCGATCACATAGAGCCGCTCGAGGCCCAGCTCCTCCTCGATCGCGCGCAGGGCGTGGACCTGGCAGCCCATGCCGATGAAGGCCAGGCGCTTGAGCCCGCAGGCCCGCACCTCGTCGAGGATCTCGAGGGTGGGCGAGAGGCAGGGCTTGTTGCCGGCGCTGGCCCGCACCTCCTCGGGCGTGCGCGCGAGGAAGGGCAGGGGCGCCCAGCGCGTGCCCGGGGCGGCCTTCGTGGCGATCACCCCGTCCACCAGGCCGCGCTCGAGCAGCAGGGCGCCCAGGCTGCTGACGATGCCGCTCCACTGGGCCTCCTCGTTGACCCGGCGCATGCGGGCGATGTGGATGGAGCGGTGGACCCCGAAAAGCAGCTCGTCGCCATCCTGGCGGTTGCGGCCGTGGAGCTTCAGCTCGAGCCGCTCGTGCTTGTTGTCTACGAACACGCACGAGGCCGCCATCAGGGGGCGCAGCTCGCCGCCGCAGATGCCGCAGTCGCTGCAGAGCTTGGGGCGGCCCTTGAAGCGCTCGGCCTGCGAGAGCAGGGCGATCTCGTGGAGGCTGCGCGGCGCCTGGGGGCGCCTGGCGCCTGTGGCTGATGCGGGCATCGCTACGCTCCCAGGTGCTCTTTGGCGGCCAGCAGCACGTCGGCGGTGATCGCGGCCACCCCGCGCTCGCGGGCGTAGCGCTCAACGTTGCCGCGCACCCGCCCGCGCACGAAGAAGGGGATCTTCTTGAGCATCGCCTCGGCGTCCGGCGTCCAGATGGGCTCGCCCAGAGACGAAGGACCGGAGGCCAGGGCCGGATCGGTCGTGCCGGCAGCCTCCGCGTCTGGCAGCGCCGTCATCGAGGCGGGCTCGGATTGGTCGTTGGTCGTTGGTCCCTGGTCCGCATCCAGGCCCGCGTCGCCGAACATGTCGATCAGGTGCTTCTCCATGCCCAGGGTGCAGGTGGTGTAGACCTCGTCGGCGATCACGTCGGCGCCGTCGAAGCCGAGGAAGGGGCGGTAGGCGAGCAGGTGGTTCTCGATGTGGGTGGGCGGCGCGATCACCATCACGTTCAGGTCGTGCTTGCGCCCGGTGTGGCGCTCCATCTGGGTGCCGCAGACCAGCTCGGGGCGCAGCTCGCCGATGCGCCTGGCGACCTGCTGGAACTCGTCGGTGGCCAGGAACTGCTCGTCGCCGACGTAGCCCTGGAGCTGCTCGCGCACCCAGTCGGCCTCCTTCAGCAGGTAGGTGCCGGCGCCGGCCAGGGGCATGCCAAGCTCGTCGGCGAGGAACTTTGCCACGCCGACGGTGTGGGTCGCGTCGCCGAACACGAAGGCCGACTTGCCCGCGAAGCTCTCCATGTCGGCGGTGCGGGCGAACCAGGGCACGTTCGAGGGGGCCGAGAGCCCGTCGAGCGAGAAGGCGGTGAGGGACGGCAGCTTGATCGGCGCGGCGGGCAGCTTGAGCTTCGCGCCCACCTCGTTGAGCCCCTCGACCAGGGCATTGAGCCAGCGCAGGGTGGGCTGGACGCCGATCGGAGCCTCGCGCAGGGCGGGCGTGCCGAACTGGGCCTCCAGGTGGTCGGCGGCGCGGCGCCCGAGCTCGCGGTAGGGGGCGATGGTGAGCCAGGCCGCCGGCAGGCGCCGCAGCTCGTCCACCGAGGCCGACCAGGGCGCCACCACGTTGATCTGCACGCCGAGGGCCTTGAGCATGCGCCGCAGGCTGATCAGGTCGTGGCGGGCGTGGAAGCCGAGCGACGAGGGGCCGAGGATGTTCACGCTCGGGTAGGGCGTGAGGGGCTGGGGCGCGGCGTACTTCTTGACCAGCTCGGTGAAGAGACTCTCGGCGGCGACCGTCTCCTGCATACGGTAGGGGTTGGCGTCGTAGACCAGCACGTCGCAGGCGAGGCCAGCCGACTGGGCGGCGATCTCGAGGTTCTCCTGGAGCAGGATGGTCGAGCAGGAGGCGACCACGACGATCAGCTCGGGGCTGCGGGCGGCCTCGACCTGCTTGAGGGTCTCGGGCAGCCTGATGGTGCCGCGGGCCAGGTCGGTGCCGCTGACCACGCTGGTGGTCATGGCGGGGAAGCCCGGGGTGCGCTCGAGCATGGTGAAGATCGTGTTGACGTAGTCGTCGCCCTGGGGGGCGTGGAAGACGGCGGGGGCGCCGCGCACCGAGTTCATGACGCGGCCCGCGCCCTGGGGGGCGG
>DAOLDO010000175.1:0-9615 GCA_035327325.1 Chloroflexaceae bacterium
CGAGGTCCTGCCGACGCCCACCAGGCGACACCAGGCCATCTCGCTCTTCTTGCTGCTCGGCCTCCTGGCGTTTGTGCGGCCGCGGGGTGGCGCCGTCTACTATGCCCCCCTGCGCCTCCAGGTGCGTCGGGGCAAGTTTCGCGAGCCAGATCTGCTCCTCGTCACGAACACCGCGGACCCGCGCGCGCAGGATGAGTTCTGGCTCGGGGCCGACCTCGTGGTTGAGATCGTCAGCCCCGATAAGCCGCAGCGCGATACCGAGGAGAAGCCGGTGGACTACGCCGAGGCCGGCATCCCAGAGTACTGGATCGTCAACCCTGTCACGGACACGATCACAGTCCTGGTACTGGAAGGCGGGGCGTACGCTGAGCACGGCCTCTTCCGCCGGGGCGACTATGCGGCGTCAAAGCTCCTCGACGGCTTTCGGATGAGCGTCGAGGAAGTGCTGGACGCCACGTAACGACGTCAGTAGTGGGGGCGGCCCGTAGCCACGGCTAGCGGGGCGGCAGGGTGCCGCCGAGCGGGCGCGGCTTCCCAGTTGCCGCCCCGCTCGGCACGCTGCGCCTACGCTTTGCGCCCTGATGCAGATGAACAACTCCAGGATGAAGCCGGGCCCCGCGGGGTGCGGAGCGGCGCCTGGCGCTGGCAGGGCTGCCGGGCGGCCTACGCCCCCGGGCGCAGCTGGTTCACGCCCTCGACGAGGGCCGCGGCGCTGAAGGGCCTGGCCAGGTAGGCGACGGGCGCCTCCGCCTGCACCGCGCCGGCGCCGACCGCGCCGTCGCTGGGCACGAGGAGCAGGTGCGGGGTCGCTGGGGCGGCCCGCAGCAGCGCCGCCACGTCCATCCCGCTGCGCTCCAGCAGGTCCACGTCGAGCACCACAAGGTCGGGGCCGAAGGCCCGCGCCGCGCCCGCCGTCGTCGCCGCCGTCGTCACCAGCTTGACGGTGTAGCCGGCGCTCGCCAGGCGCACCTGGTGTACGCTGGCTTCGCCGGCGCTGGCCTCTACCAGTAGGACTCGCTGGCTCATAAAGCACCGTCCTCAGCGCGCAAGAAAAGCCCAGCCCCGGCTGGGGGCTGAGCCTCGGGCGGCCTACGAGGTTAGCTGTCGGGTTCGGGCGGAGGTGTCGCCCGGGCTGATGGAGCCTTCACCCCACGGGTTGGGTCCCCCGCGCTCCGGCGCTGGAGCTTCGGCCGGGTGATGTCGCGCGCCACGTTCACATCACGCCTGGTTGACTCCAGTATAGCCCAGGCCGCCCGCCCCGGCAATGGCTCAAAGTGGTTACGGCGCCCTCACTCCTGGGCGGCCTCGCGCAGGCCGGCGGCCGCCCGGCGCTCGGCGCTCTCCTGCGCGGCCCGGGCCTGGCGCTCGGCGTGGGCCTTGACGATGATGTCGCGCACCTCGGCCGGGTCATCGCACACGCGCAGCAGCTCCAGGTCCGCCTGCGCGATCATGCCCTCGCCGAGCATGGTGTCGCGCAGCCAGCCGAGCGCGCCCGCCCAGTAGGCTGACCCGACGAGGACGATCGGGAAGTTGTGCACCTTGCCGGTCTGGATCAGGGTCAGGGCCTCGAAGAGCTCGTCGAGGGTGCCGAAGCCGCCCGGCAGGATCACGAAGGCGCTGGCGTACTTCACGAACATGGTCTTGCGCACGAAGAAGTAGCGGAAGCGGACCTCGAGGTCAACGTACTGGTTGGCCCGCTCCTCGAAGGGCAGCTCGATCGTGCAGCCGATCGAGCTGCCGTTGGCCTCGCGGGCGCCGCGGTTGGCCGCCTCCATCAGGCCGGGCCCGCCCCCTGTGATGATCGCAAAGCCGGCCTCGGCGAGCAGCCGGGCCGTCTCGACGGCGACGGCGTAGACGGGGGCGCCCTCTTTCACCCGGGCCGAGCCGAAGATCGAGACCGCCGGGCCGGTGCCGGCGAGAGTGTCGAAGCCCTCGACAAACTCGCCCATGATCCGGAGGACCCGCCACGGGTCCGTGTGCGTAAACTGGCGCGCCGCCTCGCCATCAACCTGGAGCAGGCGCTCGTCCTCGGTCATCCGTTGCATAGCTTCCCCCCGCGCGGCATGGCCGCGGCCACTCTGTGGTCTGCGCTGCGCCCAGACGGGCTGGGCACATTGCGCGCAGGGGGAGTGTAGCACAGGGCCGCGCCCGCGGAGGCTGTGCGCCGGGCCCCGAGTCTGGTGTATCCTGAGAAGGGCTCCGCCGCGCAAGTCCCAAGGGATCTACGCACGAGGGAGGACGAAATGACGACACCTGCGCGCCTCTGCGCCATGGCCGGGCTGCTCTGCCTAGTCGCCGCCCTGCTCGCCGCCCCGCCCGCCGCCCCGCTCGCCGCCGCCGGCCTCGCCGCCGTGTGCGCCGACGGCGCGGTGCTCTGGG
This sequence comes from Chloroflexaceae bacterium, assembly GCA_035327325.1. GTDB lineage: Bacteria > Chloroflexota > Chloroflexia > Chloroflexales > Chloroflexaceae > CAIWXH01. The sequence continues at coordinate 2,380 of DAOLDO010000175.1, forward strand.
CCAACAACAGGAGCCGGCCCGAGACCCTGGTGATCTCGGGCAGCAACAGCACGTTCGGCGGCGCCGTCCGCTCCAACGCCGACCTGCGCATCAGCGGCTCGGACAACACGATCGCGGGCGCGGTGCGCTACGCCACCGCCTTCGAGGACGGCGGGGACGCCAACCGCTACCCGGCCCCCGCCCGGGCCGCGCCCGCCGACCCCGCGCTGCGCTACGCCGTCGCCGACTACCGCCCGGGCGGCCGGGCCGCCGCCGCCGCCGCCGCCGCCGGCGTCTACCGCTACGTCGCCGGCGACCTGGACATCTCCGAGCCCCGCGTGCTCAGCGGCCTCTATTACGTCACAGGGGACGCCAAGCTGAGCGCGAGCGACCTGCGCGGCGCCGTGACGGTCGTGGCCGAGGGGACGATCGATGTGAGCGGCTCGCTGCACCAGCTTGGCCCCTACGCCGACGGCCTGCTGCTCCTCTCGAACCAGCGCGCCGTGGGCGACGCCGTGATCAAGCTCGCCGGGAGCAACAGCACGCTGCGGGGCGCGATCGTCGGTCTCGGCGGGCAGGTCGAGCTGTCGGGGGGCGACCTGACCACCGCCGGCCCCATCGTCGGCGACACGCTCGAGGTCTCCGGCTCGGACCTGCGCCTGGCCTACAGCGCCGAGTACTGCCGCGGCCAGCCCGCCCCGGCGCCCAACAGGCCGTTCAGGGTCATGCTCCCGTACGCGATCCGGTAGCGCTGGTCGAACTCAGCTGAGCCGGCTATCTGAGGTGACGCGCCAGGTCCATGATCAGGCAAAGCCCGGGCCGGATCGGGGGCGGCCGGCTGGTGACGGCGGCTCGGGCACCCGGTATACTACGGGCACACTCGACGAGCGAGGCGCGATATGCCCGTGAAGGAGGTGGCCCTGTGAGCGGAGCGGCCAGGACCATGCTCGTGTTCGGGATCTACGTGGCCGTGATGGGCGTCCTGCTGGTCGCCCTCCCCAACCTGCTGCTGGGCCTCCTCGGGCTGCCGCCCACGGACGAGGTGTGGATCCGCGTGGTCGGCGTGCTCGCGCTGGTGATCGCGGCCTTCTATCTCGTGGCCGGACGGGCCAACCTGCGGCCCTTCTTCCGGCTGAGCCTCTACACCCGGGCGGGCGTGTTCCTGGGCTTCACCGCCCTGGCACTGGCCGGGCTGGGCAGCCCCATGCTGATCCTCTTCGGCGCGGTAGACCTGGCGGGGGCCGCGTGGACCGGGTGGGCCCTGCGGGCGGAGCGGCAGGGCGCCATAGGCGGGGCCCCGGCGATGTGACCGGGGGCAGACGCCCCCGGCCCTCCACCCTCGCCCCCTCAGGCGGCGGGCGCGTCGTCGGTGATGACCTGGCGCACCTGCTCGGCCAGCTCCGGCGTCACCTCGACCTGGTGCGCCTCGCGCGCGTGTTCGGCGGCCTGGCGCAGCACCTCTTCCTCGCTCTCGGCCGTGATCACATGGGCGCAGTCAAACCCGGCGTCCCTGCAGCGCAGCGTCTTCATGGGCTCCTCCTCATCTTTTGAACTTCTGGTCTCCTGGTCTCCCGGTCAGAGCTCCTCGACCACGGCCTCGACGCTGAGGGCGGTCGCCCGGGCCAGGGTGGTGTAGACGGGGCAGCGGGTCTGGAAGGCGGCGACCAGGGCCTCGGCCTCGGCGGGGGTGGGGCCGCGCAGCTCGAGGCGGACGCGGACGGCCTGCAGCCGCGGGTCTACGGGGTCGCCGCAGACGCCGCGCGGGTCGAAGTCGCCGGCGGCGGTGACGGCGATCGCCTCGAGCCTGATCCCCCGCTCCTGGGCGGCCCGCTCGCAGACGAAGGTGCCGCAGGCGGCCAGGGCGCCGAGCAGCAGGTCGAGGGGGTTGAGCTCCTCGTTGGGGCCGCCGAGGGGCGCGGGCGAGTCGACGACGAGGTGGTGGCCGCGGGCGGTGAGGATGCCGCGCCCGGGCAGGCCGGACAGGCGGACCGCCGCCGTGCCCGTGGCCAGTGGTGCGCTCATGCGGGCTCCTTTCGCTCTAGGGGCGCCGCTCGGACGGGGCGCCGCCGCGCTGTGGTCGTGGGTAGACACAGTGTACCCGGGCCGCGTCACGGGCGCGTCACGGACTGGCGTGGTACACTGGGCCCCACAGGGTTGAGCGGACAGAGCGAGGCGAGGCCATGGCACCGTTGGAGCTGCGGGTTCTTGGCGCGCCCGAGCTGCGAGCGGGCGGTCGCGCCGCGCGGCTGCACTCGGCCAAGACCCTGGCCCTGCTGGCCTACCTGGCCCTCGAGCCGGGGCGGCCCCACAGCCGCGAGCGGCTCGCCGCGCTGCTCTGGGGCGGCTCGCCGGACGCCCTGGCCCGCAAGAGCCTGCGCCAGGCCCTCTACTCGCTGCGCGGCGCCCTCGGCGGGCCGGGCGCGGCGTGCCTGGAGATCAGCGCGGCCGCCGTGCGCCTCCATCCCCACCCCGGGCTCCTGGTGGACGCCGCCGAGCTGCTGGCCCCGGCGGAGGGGCTGGGGCAGCTGCGGCGGGCCGCAAGCCTGTACGGCGGCCCCCTGCTCGACGGGCTACAGCTCGACGACTGCCCGGCCTTCGAGGAGTGGCTCGCCCTCCGGCGCGATGCCCTCGAGCAGCGGGCCCTGGCGCTGCGCGAGGAGCTGGCCCGGGCGCTGCGTGTCGCCGGGGCCCTTGCCGAGGCCGAGGCCGTGGCCCTGCAGGTGATCGCCGACGACCCGCTGCGCGAAGTCGCCCACAGGGAGCTCATGCGCGTCGCCGCCGCCCGGGGCAGCCGCGAGGGGGTGGCCCGCCACTACAGGCGCTGCGCCGCGATCCTGGCGCGCGAGCTGGGGGCCGAGCCCAGCCCGGAGACCGCGGCCCTCTATCGCGAGCTGGCCGAGGCCAGATCCGCCGGTCCGGCGCAGCCCGCGCCCGCCGCGAGCCTGCCCGCCCTGCCGCATGTGGGGCGCGACGGCGAACTGGCCGTCCTGCGCGAGAGGCTGCTGCGGGCCGCGGGGGGCGCGGGCGGCCTGGTGCTGGTCGCCGGCCCGGCGGGGAGCGGCAAGAGCCGGCTGCTGTCCGAGGCGAGGGCCGGCGCCGAGGCCGCTGGGGTCGCGGCGCGCTGGCTCGAGGGTCGCTGCTACCAGCCCGAGGCAGCAGCGCCCTACGTACTCTGGGCCGACCTGCTGCGCCCCCTGGCCGCGCCGGAGTGGCGCCGCTCCCTGGAGGGGCTGCCCCCGCTCGCCCGCGGCCAGCTGGCGCGCCTGGCGCCCGAGCTCGGCCCCGCCGAGGCGGGCGACGACGAGGGCGCCGGCCGGCTGCGCCTGCTGCAGGGCGTCGCCCTGGCCCTGGAGCGCGTCGCCGCCGAGGGGCCGCTCGTAATCGTGGCCGAGGACCTGCACTGGGCCGATCCGGCCTCGCGCGAGCTCCTGCACTACGCGGCCCGCCGGCTGGGCGCGGCGCCCATCCTATTCGTCGGTACCTACAGGCCGGAGGAGGGGGGCGGCGCGCCCCTCGGTGAGGCCGGCGCGACGCTGCTGGAGCTAGGGCCGCTCACCGAGGGCGAGGCCGGCGCGCTGCTGGCGCCCCTGGGGCCGGCGGCGCGGGGGCTGGGGCCGCGCCTGCACCGGCACAGCGGCGGGAACCCGCTGCTCCTGGTGGAGACGCTGCGGGCCCTGGCCGAGGCGGGGCGGCTGCGGCCCGGCGACGGGGGCTGGCGGCTGGACGACGCGGGCGCGGCCCTGCCCGTCCCCCGGCAGGTGGCCGAGCTGCTGCGGGCCCGCCTCGCCGGCCTGGGCGCCGACCAGCGGCGCGCGCTGAGCGCCGCCGCCGTGCTCGGGCGGGCCTGCGAGCCGCGGCTGCTGCGCCGCGTCGCGGGGCTCGGCGAGGGCCAGCTGCTCGCGGCCTACGAGGGGCTGCGCGCCCGCGGGCTGCTCGCCGACGGCGGCGATGGCGCCACCATCGCCTTCGCCCACGAGGCCGTGCGCCAGGCCGTCTACGACGAGATCGCGCCGGTGCAGCGCCAGGTGCTGCACCGGCGTGCCGCCGAGGCCCTCGCGGCGGGCGGTCGGCGCGGGACCGCCGCGGCCGAGGAGGTCGCGCTGCACTACGTGGCCGCCGGGGACCCGCGGGCCCTGGGGCACCTGGAGCGCGCGGCGCGGGAGGCGGCCGAGCTGTGCGCCTACGGGCGCGCCGCCGAGCTGTGGGGCCGCGCCCTCGCCCTGCTCGAGCGCGCGCCCGCCGCGGCGCCGGCGCGGCGCTTCGACATGCTGCTGGCCCTCGAGGCCGCCCTGGACCGGCAGGGCCGGCGGGCCGACCAGGGCGCCGCCATCGCCGCGCTGCTCGCCCTCGCCGCCGAGCTCGGCGACGGCGCCAGGCAGGCCGAGGCATGGCTGCGCCAGGCGGGCCTGGCGAGCTATTTGGGCCGGCCCGCCGAGGCCAGGGAGGCGGGCGAGCAGGCCCTGGCCCGCTTCCGCGCCAGGGGCGACAGCGCGGGCGAGGCCAGGGCCCTGCGCGAGCTCGGGTTCCTCCATTGGAGCCGCAGGGACTACGCGGTGGCGCTGGACTACGGCCGGGCGGCCCTGGCGCTCCACCGGCGCCTGGGCGATGGTCGCGGCGAGGCGAGCGCGCTCCATAACCTGGCCGAGATCCACCGCGCGCTCGGCGGCCCCGGGCAGGCCGTCGCGCTCTACGAGCAGGCCCTGAGCCTCCACTGGTCGCAGCAGGACCTGCGGGGGCAGGGCATGGCCGGCTACGGGCTGGCGCAGGCCCTGGCCGACCTTGGCGACGCGCGGGCGGCCCGGCTGCGCTTCAAGCAGGCCCTCGAAGCCTGCCGCGCCGGTGGCGACCGGCTGATGGAGTCGCGGGTCCACCACGGGCTCGCGGGCCTGCTCTGGGCCCAGGGCGAGCGCGCCACGGCGCGCGTCGCCCTCGACGCCGCCCTGGCCCTGAGCCGCGAGGCCGGCTACGGGCCAGGGCTGGCCTACGGCCTGCTCATGCGCGCCGGCCTCGCGGCGGAGGACGGCGACGCGGCCGTGGCGCGCGCGGCCCTCGCCGAGGCCGCGGAGTGGTTCCGGCTGCTCGAGGACGATGAGGGGGAGCGCCTCGTGGCCGACCACGCGCGGACCCTGCAGGGCCAGGGGCCCGCCCCGCCCGCCGGCGAAGCCAGGGTGCTCAGCCACGTGGCCATGGCGGCGGGCAAAGTCTACTGCACCTTCGAGTCGCCGCTGGCGCGGGCGCGCTGAGCGGGCCCAGGCTACACCCGGCGCGCGAGGCGCCATAGCGCGACGGAGATTGTCGCCAGGACGAGCAGCAGGGCGGGCTGGAGGCCCCATAGCTCGGCCAGCCAGCCGACGACAGGCGGCACGACCACGAAGCCCAGGTAGGTCGTGGCGACGATGCGGTTGACCATGGCGTCGCCGTCGGCGGCCCGCCCCGCGCGGGCGAGGCTCAGCAGGGTCGGGATGACCCCGGCCACGGCCAGGCCGATCAGGGTGAAGGCGGCGGCGCTGAGGAGCGGGCCGCCGAGGCCCAGCAGGGCGGCGGCGAGCCCCGTGCCGACCCAGGCGCAGCGCAGGGCCGCCCTCGCCCCCCAGCGGGCGATCAGGGGCCCATTGGCGAGCCTGCCGAGGATCATGGCGCCGTTGAACAGGGCGAACACCACGCTGCCGGCCAGGGCGTCCGCGCCGAGAGTCCGCAGGTAGATGACCCCCCAGAGGTCGGCCACGGCCTCGCCCGCAACGGCCAGGAGGGCCAGGCAGGCGAGGAGCAAGAACCGCCCGTCGCGCAGACCGCCGGGCGCGACCGCCGCGCCAGGCGTGGCCCCGGATCGCTCCTGGGGGTAGGCGGTCACGGCGGTCGCCGCGGCGACGAGCAGCAGGGCGGGGACGAGCAGGGCGAGGGCCGCGCCGTAGCCGAGCCCGCGGGCGACGAGGGCGCCGGCGGCGAGGGCGCCCGTCACCATCCCGCCGCTGAACATGGCGTAGATCAGGCCGACGAGCTGGCGCCCGGTGGACCGCTCCCAGCCGAGGGCGGCGCGGTTCACGGCGCCCTCGAGCAGGGCGAAGCCGAGGCCCGCGAGGACTCGCGCCGCCAGGAAGGGCCAGAGGGTCCGCGCCGTGGCCAGGAGCAGCACCGAACCGGCGATGGCGAGCAGGCCGGCGAGGGCCAGGGGCCGCTGGCCGAGCCGCCGCCACGGCCCGCCCGCCAGCAGCGTGACAAAGCCGACCAGGGGCGTGAGCATCATTGCCGTGCCGAACACCCCGTCTCCCAGCCCCAGGCCAAGCTTGATGTCGCTCCAGAGCACGCTCTGGGCGCCGATGACGAGGCCGAGCAGCGCGAACTGGGCCGCCAGCAGGGCGCGCAGGCGCCACGCCCCCGAGCGGAGTGGCCGCAGGGCCGCGCCGTCGAGCGCGAGCTGGCTCATCGCCCCACCTCCCGGGCCAGGGCGGCCGGGGCGCTGCGCAGCCCGGCGAACAGGTCGTCCTCGGCGGGCGCGCCGCCCACCAGGCTGAAGGCTCGGTAGAGCTCCTGCTCGCCCCAGCAGACGCGGTGCTGCTCGTCGGTGAGCCGGTCGAAGCCGGCGAGGCTGGGCAGCTGCGAGCGGTGGCAGGCGATCGCCCTGGCCACCTGACGCGCGTAGGGCCGGGCGTCCACGCGGGCCGTGATCGCCCAGGGCTCCCAGCCGGCGACGTAGCGCTCGGCCCCGTCCACGCTCAGCGCCGAGACGCCGAAGGCGGCCTCGAAGGCGCGCACGCGCTCGCGCGACTCGGCGTAGTAGTACAGCTTGGCCACGGCGTGGGGCGGGCCGTCGGGCGCCGCGGCGTAGCCAGGGTCCGCGGCCCGCATGGCCGCCGCCGTGGCGATCTGGCTGATCGCGATGTGGTCGGGGTGTCCCGTGGCCCCGTCGGGCCCGAAGGTGACCAGCAGCTGGGGCCGCACGCGGCGGATCTCGCCCGCGACCTCGGCGATGGGGGCCGCCCAGTCGAGGCGGGCGAGCTCGCCGTCGCCGTAGCCGAGGACGCGCGCCTCGCGCAGCCCCAGCACCGCGGCGGCGGCGCGCAGCTCGGCCTCGCGGACGCGACCGAGGGCCGCGGGGCCGGGGTCGTCCGCCGGGTCGCCCTGCCAGCCCCGCTCGCCGCGGGTCGCCGTGAGCAGGTAGGTCGCCACGCCCTCGGCGGCGTAGCGGGCGAGCAGCCCGCCCAGGGCCATGGACTCGTCGTCGGGGTGGGCCAGGACGCAGAGCAGGCGGAGCGGCTC
>DAOLDO010000176.1:0-9585 GCA_035327325.1 Chloroflexaceae bacterium
CGACCAGCGCCGATGGCGGGCTCACGCTGCGGGCCGCCGCCGGCGAGACGCGCGGCCGGCCGCCCGAGGCCGACCCCGAGCTTGCGATCCGGCCCTTCCTCGAGGCCGTCCTGCCCCTGGTCGCCGCGCTGCTGGCCTGGCAGCTGAGCGGGAGCTGGCTCGTCGCCCTCGCGGTGCTGGCGGCGGGCTACGGGCTGGTCTGGCTCATCGGGCGAGGGTAAGGGCGGGGCGACCACGGGGGCGGGGCGCCCACGTGGGGTCGCCCGTACGGGGTGGCGGCCCGGGGATGGGGGCGGGGCGAGCACGTGGGGTCGCCCGTACGGGGTGGCGTCCCGTCACGTCGCGTCGGGCGGGTCTGCGTGATCAACCTGGGACTCGTAGGCTGCCGTGTCCAGACCGCGCTGGACGGCCCTGATCAGGTCGTCAACGTCGAACGGCTTCAGGACGATCTGCACGCCCTTGCTGCGCAGGTAGCCCTCCATCTCGCGCACGGCCTGGAGGGCCGCCGTGCAGACGATCACGGGGAGGCCGGCGGTGCTGCGCCGCATCTTGATCTTCTGGAGCATCTGGAAGCCGAGGTTCTCGTTCCCGAACACGAAGTCGAGGATGATCAGGGCGGGGCTGACGCGCTCGATCTCCTCCATGTCATGGATCGCCGAGGAGTACAGGGCGACCTCGTGGCCCTCCTCGGTCAGAATGTCGCGAAACAGCGCCAGGATCTCCTGGGTGTCGTTGATGACCATAATGCGAGGCATCCCAACCTCCTGCCGGGGTGACGGTTCGGGCGACGCGGATTGTACCACAGGTCGCCCGCGGCGGAAGGGGGGGCGGGGTGCCCCTACGCGCCGGCCTCGGCCAGGATCGCGGCGGCGGCGCGCCGCCCGCTCTCGATAGCGCCGTGCACGGTGGCGATGTGGCCGCCCTGGGCTACGGCCTCGCCGGCGAAGAAGAGCGTGCCGGCCACGGGCTCCGCCAGGGCGGCGCGGGCCGCACCCATGCCCACGGCGCTGTAGGTGTAGGCCCCGCAGCTCCACGGGTCGCGCGACCAGTCGGCGAGCCGGCCGCCGAGGAAGGCCCGGCGCACCTCGGGTCCGAAGAGGGCCGCGAGGTCGTCGAGACCGGCGGCGATGGCCCGCTCCTCGCCCATGGCGGCCACGGCGACGGCCTGGGGGCCGCCCTGGTAGCCCATCAGGGTTGGCGTGGCGGCGCTCTCGACCGGCCACCACGTGGCGATCTGGCCGTCCGTGCTGAGGGCGGTGAAGGTGGGCCAGAGCCGGCGGTCGAACCACATGGCAAGCTTGGTCACCTGCCCCATGGGGATGGCGGCGATGGCGGCCGCCTTGGCCGGGGGCAGGGCCGGCGCGAAGGCGGGCCGGCCCGCCTTGAGCACGCCCACGGGCAGCGTGACCAGGACGCGCCGCGCCTCCAGTGTCTCGCCGCCCGCCAGCTCGACGGCGGCCCCCGCCTCGCCCCAGGCGACGCGCTCGACCGGGCTGCCCAGGCGCAGGTCGAGCCCGGCGGCCAGGTGGGCGACGAGCCGGTCGTAGCCGTCGAGGATGTGGAAGTTGCCCTCGCCATTGGTGGAGCTGGCCCGCTCGTAGCCGAAGGCGGCGGCGCTCAGCCTGGCCGGATCGGCGCCCTCGAGGTTGGCGAGCCAGCGCAGGGCGATCGCGAGGGCCGGGTCGCCCGCGGGCGCGCGCGTGGCGAGCAGCTCCGCGACGCTGACGTCGGGCCCCTCGTAGCGGGCTACCGCGTCGTAGAGCTCGTAGACGCGGGCGATGGTCGGGTCGTCGGCGGCGAGCACGCGCCCGCCGCGGGCGAAGCGCCGGTCGGCGCCCCAGGGGGCCAGGCGCAGGCCGGCGGCGTGAACCAGCTCCCAGGTGATCGCCCGGTCGCCGTGGACGAACTCGGCGCCAAGCTCGACGGGCCCGTGGCTGTGGTCGGTCCAGATCCGGCCGCCGGCCCGGTCGCGGGCCTCGACCACGAGGGCGTGGCGCCCGGCGTCGGCCATGGCGCGGGCCGCGGCGAGGCCGGACGCCCCGGCGCCGATGATGATCACGTCGTGCATAGGGCTCCTTGCTGGTCGCTGCGCTGGGGGCTACCCGGGCGTGAGCTGGATGCCGGCGCGGGTGAAGACGGCGCGGGCCTGGGGGCCCGTCAGGTAGTCGAAGAGGGACTGCACGGCCCTGGGCAGGCTGCGCTCGCGGGCCCTGGCGAGGAACCACTCCTGCTGGATGGGCAGGCCCGCCAGGTCAACCGTGCCGACCCCCTCGCCGCGGACGGGGGCGCAGCTGCGCGGCACGAAGGCCAGGCCGAGGCCCGCGCGGGCCGCCTGGAGCAGGGCGGTGACGCTGTCGGTCTCGAGCACGGGCCGCAGGTCCACCACGGCCACGCCGCGCCGGCGCAGCCCCTCCTCGACGGTGCGCCGCATGGGCGAGCCGGGGCGGGGCAGGGCCAGGGGCAGCTCGCGCAGCACCCCCGGCGGCACCTGCTCCTGCTTCAGCAGGGCGTGGCCGACGGGGGCGAGCAGGGCGAGCAGCTCGCCGCCGAGGGGGGTGAGCTCGAGCCCCCGGCGGCGCTGCTGCTCCTCGAGCAGCACGAGGGCCACGCTACGCTCGGCCAGGGCGTCGAGCAGCGCGTCGGCGGGGGCGACGGCGATCTCGAGCGACACGGCGGGGTACTGGCTGTGGTAGCCGGCGAGCAGGCGCGGCAGCAGGCGCTCGCCGCTGCTGGGCGTGCAGCCGAGGACCACGCGGCCCGCCACCTGGCCCTTCAGCGCCAGGATGTTCTGCTCGGCCCGCTCGGCCAGCTGCACCAGGTCGCGCGCCACCGCCAGCAGCTCCTCGCCGGCGTGGGTGGGCACCATGCGCTTGCCGACGCGGCGAAAGAGCCTGATCTCGCCGAGCTGCTCCTCGAGGGCGTGGATCTGCTGGCTGACGGCGGGCTGGGTCATGTGCAGCGCCGCCGCGGCCGCCGAGTAGCTCCCGGCGTCCACGACGGCGATAAAGGTGCGCAGATGAAAGGTGTTGAGCATAGCGTGGGCCGGCGAGCGGCCTGGGATCTCGTGGCGTAGCCCACGCGGGAGACCCCCGGCGCTCCTGGTGCGGACGCAGCGCGCTGCGTCCGCACATTCCTCATGCTGAGCTGGTGGCCTGGCGCTAGTGCACACCAAGGCGTCCCGTTCGGGCATGGGCGCAGCGTCTCGGGCTTCAGGACGCCATTCCCTATGCCCGACACCCTAGACCCTGCGCTGAAAGCGCACTAGTGCCCGCCCGCCGCGCTCTTGCCGATCTGTCCGGCGGCCTCGGCGGCGTCCTGGTTGAGGTAGGGCTGCTTGAGCTCCACCGGCCTCTTGCTCTTGCTGCTCATGCGCAGGTTGAGCATCTCGACCAGGATCGAGAAGCCCATGGCGAAGTAGATGTAGCCCTTGGGGATGTGGAAGTGCAGCCCCTCGACCACCAGCGAGAAGCCGATCAGCAGCAGGAAGCTGAGGGCGAGCATCTTCACGGTGGGGTGGCGGTTGACGAACTCGCTGATCGGGCCGGCGGCGAAGAGCATGATCCCGATCGAGATCACCACGGCGGTGATCATCACCCAGAGGGCGTCGGCCATGCCCACGGCCGTGATCACCGAGTCGAGCGAGAAGACGATGTCGAGCAGCATGATCTGGACGATCACGCTGGTGAAGGTGGCCGTCACCTTCGTGTCGCCGTGGCCCTCCTCGCCCTCGAGCTTGGCGTGGATCTCGTGGGTGGCCTTGTAGATCAGGAACAGGCCGCCGAGCAGCAGGATCAGGTCGCGCCCCGAGAGCTCGAAGCCGAACACCGCGAAGAGCGGGTTGGTGAGGCTGGCGATCCAGCTGATGGAGAGCAGCAGCAGGATGCGCATGACCAGCGCGGCGCCCAGGCCGAGCTGCCGCGCCCTGGCCTGCTGCTCCTTCGGCAGCCTGCTCGCCAGGATGCTGATGAAGATGATGTTGTCAATGCCGAGGACGATCTCCATCACCGTGAGGGTGAGGAGGGCCAGCAGATTCTCCGTCGTGAAGATCGCGTCCATAGACCTGTGTTCCCTCTTGGCAGCGCCCGCTCGTACGGCTCGTGTTGGGGTTGCCCCGCCCCTGCTTCATGCAAGATTCGGGCAAGAACGCACGCCGTCGCCCCCTTGACGGCGCGCGTGTGTCGCCGGTCACTCCGCCGGCCGCGCTCAGGGCGACATCACGGTCTCCTGGGCTCGATCAGCGTGGGCTGCACGCCGAGCACGCCGCTCAGGCGGTCGAGCCCCCGGTTGTTGAAGGTGACGACGTAGTAGCTGGTCAGGGGCAGCCGCTCGCCCGAGCTGAGCCGCAGCTCGATGCGGTGCTGGGCCCGCCGCAGCACCCGCACCTCCAGGCCGACCACGTCGGCGAGGCGCCGCTCCTCGATCTGCCGCCCGGTGAGCCCGTAGCGCCGCACCCGCACCAGGTCGGCGGCCCGGTCGAAGCTGGCCACCACCAGCTGGCCGCCCGCGTAGACGATGAACAGGGTGAAGCCGACCAGCGCGGCCATGGCCGTCAGACTGCCGGCGTCGAGCGGCGTCTCGCCCCTGGCCATCGAGGCGACGATCTGGGCCGCCACGTAGGCCGCCAGGGCCACGAAGGCCCAGGCCGCCACGGGCACGTAGCGCACGGTCACGCCCCGCTCGCCCCCGACCACCGAGAAGATCGTCATCGGCCCCCTCCCGGCAGCGCGGCGACGGCCGTGCCCGTGGCCTTGAGCTGTCCGCCCTCGCCGCTGGCCCACAGCTCGGCCTCGACCACGGTGGCGCCGTCGCGCTCGTAGGCCGCCGTCACCCTGCCGCCGCAGCGCAGGGTCTCGCCCGGCAGCGTGGGCGCCCGGAAGCGCACCCGGAACTCGCGCAGGGCCCCGGGGCCGGCCAGGCCGTCGGCGAGGCGCCCGAGCAGCCCCATCACCAGCATGCCGTGGGCGATCACCCCGTCGAGGCCGGCTGCCCGGGCGAAGGCCGGGTCGGTGTGCAGCGGGTTGTGGTCGCCCGAGGCGTCCGCGTAGCGGGCGAACAGCTCGGGCGCGAGGGGCCCGTGCGCGAAGCCCGGCAGCTCGGCGCCCACGGCGGGGGGCTCGATGTGGCTCATGGCGCGCCCCTCACCACCACCACCAGCCGGTCCACGACGGCCTCCTCGCCGCGCTGGTTGCGCCAGCGGGTCTCCAGGGTCAGCAGCTCGAACGGGCCGCTCTGGCCCGCCTTGCGCTCGAGGCCGACGATCGCCGGGCTGGCGGTGAGCGTGTCGCCGGCGAAGACGGGGGCCAGGTAGCTGTAGCCCTGCTCGCCGTGCAGCAGGCGCGGCAGCGGCGCGCCGAGGGCCGCCAGATCGGCCAGCAGGGGCGGGTTGGCCCAGAGGCCGTAGCGGGTCGGCAGGGTCGGCGGCGCGGGCAGGTCGGGCAGGCCGGCGGCGCGGGCCGCCGCGACCTCGTGGTAGCGCGGGTCGTCCAGCCCCAGGGTGGTGGCCAGGGCGCGCACGTGGGCCCGCTCGACGGTGACGCTGTAGGGGCCGAAGCTGCGGCCCAGGTTGGCGGGGTCGATCATCTGGTTCCTGATAGGCCGGGCTGGGGGCCGGCCGGGGCGGGGGCCGCCTTTTCGGGGCGGCTCTACGGGGGGGGCTCGCCGGCGGCCCTGGCCCGCAGCTCGACCCGGCGGATCTTGCCGCTGACGGTCTTGGGCAGGTCGCGCACGAACTCGATCTCGCGCGGGTACTTGTAGGGCGCCGTGTTGGCCTTCACAAACTCCTGGATCTCGCGGGCCAGCTCGTCCGAGGGCTCGTGGCCCGTGGCGAGGATCACATAGGCCTTGACGATCGCGCCGCGGTCCGGGTCGGGCTTTGCCACCACGGCGGCCTCGGTCACGGCGGGGTGCTCGATCAGGGCGCTCTCGACCTCGAACGGCCCGATCCTGTAGCCGGCGCTGATGATCACGTCGTCGGCGCGGCCCACGAACCAGAAGTAGCCGTCGTCGTCCACGTAGGCCCGGTCGCCGGTGACGTACCAGTCGCCGCGGTGGCAGGCGGCCGTGGCGCCGGGGTTGCGCCAGTACTCCTTGAACAGGCCCACCGGGCGCTCGGGGCGGACGCGCACGGCCAGGTCGCCCTCGCGGCGGGGCGGCAGCTCGTTGCCGTCGTCGTCAATCACGGCCAGGTGCTGACCGGGCAGCGGGCGGCCCATCGAGCCGGGGCGCACCTCGCCGACGGGCGGGTTGCCGCAGAGCAGCACCGACTCGGTCTGGCCGTAGCCGTCGCGGATCGTCAGCCCGGTGGCCGCGCGCCAGACCTCGATCACCTCGGGGTTGAGGGGCTCGCCGGCGCCCACGCACGAGCGCAGGTGGGGGAAGCTGTAGGCCCCCAGGTCCTCCTGCACGAGCAGCCGGTAGATCGTCGGCGCGGCGCAGAACGAGGTGATCGGGTGCCGCTCGAGCAGCCCAAGGGACTCGCGGGGGTTGTACTTGCCGCGCCCGTCGTGGACGAACAGGGACGCGCCCATGTTCCACGGGCCGAACAGGCTGCTCCAGGCCGCCTTGGCCCAGCCGGTGTCCGACAGGTTCCAGTGCAGGTCGTCGGGGGTGAGGGCCAGCCAGTACCGGCCGGTGATGCGGTGGCCGATCGGGTAGCTGGCGTGGGTGTGCAGCACCATCTTGGGGTTGCCCACGGTGCCCGAGGTGAAGTAGACCAGGGCGGGGTCGCCGCTCGGCGTGGGCAGGCGCGGCCGGGGCGACTGGCCGGCGGCGACGACCTCCTCGTAGGCCCGCCAGCCCGGGCGCTCGCCGCCGACGACGATCAGCAGGGCCAGGGTGGGGCACTGGTCGCGCACCTGGTCAACCTTGGCGGCGCCGTCGGGGTCGGTCACGATGCAGCGGGCCTCGGCGGCGTTGATGCGGAAGGCGATGTCTTTCGGGGTGAGCAGCATAGTGCCGGGCATGGCGACGCCGCCCAGCTTCATCAGGCCGAGGATGCACTCCCACCACTCGGGCACGCGCGGCAGCATCAGGAAGGCCCGGTCGCCCCGCCCCAGGCCCGCGGCCTCGAGGCCGCCGGCGAGCCGGTCGGAGCGCTCGCGGAACTGGGCGAAGCTGATCGCACGCTCCTCGCCCGCCGGGCCTACCCAGAGCATGCCCAGCTTGGCCTGGTCGTCGCCCCAGCGGTCCACCACGTCGTAGGCCCAGTTGAAGTCGTCGGGCACCGTCAGGTCAATCTCGAGCGTCATCGCTGCTCCTGGCGCTTCACCTCACCCCTCAATCTCCCCGATCACCGCCCGCGGCGCCTCGCCCGCGACCACGCGGGCCAGCCCGGGCATGTAGGTCTCCATCAGGCGCACGGTGATCGCCAGGGCGTTGCGGATCAGGCGCGGGCTGAGGGGCTCGCCCTCGAAGTCGAGGCCGCAGCGGGCCCTGGCCACGCCCGTCGCGAAGTCGAGCTCGAGGCTGCCGACGTAGAGCCCCGAGCAGGCCCGGCAGACGTACTCGGCGGCGGCGGGCAGGCGCTCGGCGGGGACGCGCGTGGGCGCCTCGGCGATGATCACCAGCTGCTCGGCCTCCACCAGCACCTCGGCGCGCAGCGTGAAGGCCCCGGCCTCGCCGCTGTAGGCCATGCTGAAGGCCGCGGGGCCCGCCGGGGTCGGTCGCCAGCCGTCGTCGGCCAGGAAGCGGCCCAGGGTGGCCAGGGCGCGCGCGCCGTTGGGGCGCCTGGCCGGGGCCGGGGGCGACGCCGGCTCGTGGTCGCTCATGCCGCCACCTCGTCGGTCGAAAGGGAGTGCCCCTCTATCCTACCGCACGGCGCGGCGGGGCGAAACCGCCGACAATGTGGTATTCTCTACAGCGGAACATCCGTGTTGAAGTGCCGCCCGTCCTGCATCCCGCAAAGCTATGGTCCCCACGAAGCTCACGCTCAGCAACTTCATGTGCTACCGCGCCGACGGCCTCGCCGACGGCCCGGCCCCCCTCGACCTCGACGGCCTCCACGTGGTCTGCCTCTCGGGCGAGAACGGCGCCGGCAAGTCGGCCCTGCTCGACGCGATCACCTGGGCCCTCTGGGGCGAGGCCCGCATGGCCGACGACGACCTGGTCGCCCAGGGCCAGGCCGAGATGTGGGTCGAGCTCGAGTTTCGCCTCGGCGAGCTCGACTACCGCGTGCGCCGGGCCCGCCAGCGCGGCGGCACCGGCAAGCGCGGCGGCCAGGCCCCCGGCAAGAGCCAGCTCGACCTCCAGGTGCGCAACGGCGCCGGCTGGAAGGCCCTCAGCGAGAGCGGCGTGCGCGAGACCCAGGCCGCGATCAACGACGTGCTGCGCATGTCGTACCAGACCTTCATCAACGCCTCGTTCCTGCTCCAGGGCCGCGCCGACGAGTTCACCGCCCGCACGCCCTCGGAGCGCAAGGAGGTCCTGGCCGAGATCCTCGACCTCGGCGAGTACGAGGCCCTGGCCCTCAAGGCCCGCGAGCGCGCCAGGGCCCTCGCCGACGAGCTGCGGGGCCTGCGCGGCGCGATGGAGCAGCTCGCCGAGGAGGCCGACAAGGCCCCGCTCTGGCGCGATCTGGTCGCCGACGCCGAGACCAAGGCTGAAAGCCTGTCCCAGCGCGTCGCCGGCGCCGAGGCCGAGGCCTCCCGGGCCGACGAGGCCCGTCGCGCCCTCGAGCAGCAGGCCGAGCAGCGCAAGGCCCTGCTGCGCCGCCTGGACGAGCTGCGCCGCGAGCGGGCTGAGCGCGAGGGGGAGCTGAAGGCGCTGCGCGAGCGCATCGCGCAGGACGAGGCCACCCTCGCCCGCGGCGACACGATCCGGGCCGGCCTCGCCGCCCTGGCCGAGGCCCGGAAGGAGCTCGAGCGCCTGGACGGCCTGCGCGGCGAGTACCAGCGCCTCGTCGGCCAGCGACAGGAGCTCCAGGGCGAGCTGAAGGCCGCCCTCGCCGAGCTGCGCGCCGAGCGCGACAGGGCCGCCCAGGCGCGCGACGACCTGGCCGAGGCCGCCGCCCGCCGCGAGCCCCTCGCCGCCGCCCTCGCCGAGGCCGAGCGGCGCCTGGCCGCGCTGCGCCCCGCCGCCGACGAGCGGGTCGCCCGCCTCGAGGAGCGCCAGGGCGTCGAGGCGCGGCTGGCCCGCCTCAACGAGCTGCGCCTGCGCCGCGGCGCCCTGGTCGCCCAGATCGAGAAGCGCCAGGACGCCCTCGTCGCCGCCCGCGAGGAGCAGGGCCGCCTGGTCAGGCGCCTGGAGGGGCAGCTCGCCGACGAGCCCGCCTGGCAGCGCGGGCTGGCCGAGGCCCGCGCCGCCGCCGGGCGCCTGGCCGAGGCCGAGGGCCGCCTCGCCGAGCTGCGCGCCCGCGAGCGGGCCGAGGTTGACCAGGTCACCGCGCTCCAGGCCGGCTACAAGGCCGCCCACGCCGAGGGCGAGCAGCTCAAGCGCAGCAGGGCCCTGCTCGACGGCGACGCCCGGGTCTGCCCCGTCTGCCGGAGCGACCTGGGCCCCGACGGCGTGGCCGGCGTGCATGCCCACTACGACGATGAGCTGGCCGACCTGCGCCGGCGTTACGCCGCCGCGAAGCGCGAGGCCGACCAG
>DAOLDO010000177.1:0-9514 GCA_035327325.1 Chloroflexaceae bacterium
AGGACGCCGGCAAGATCGCCGGGCTCGAGGTGCTGCGCATCATCAACGAGCCGACGGCCGCGGCCCTGGCCTATGGCCTCGACAAGAAGAAGGACGAGACCATCCTCGTCTTCGACCTCGGCGGCGGCACCTTCGACGTCTCGATCCTCGAGGTCGGCGACGGCGTGGTCGAGGTGAAGTCCACCCACGGCGACACCCACCTCGGCGGCGACGACTACGACGCCGCGGTGGTGGACTGGATCATCGAGGAGTTCCGCAAGGACCAGGGCATTGACCTGAGCAAGGACCGCCAGGCCCTCCAGCGCCTCAAGGAGGCCGCCGAGAAGGCCAAGATGGAGCTGTCCAGCCTGACCGAGACCGAGGTCAACCTGCCCTTCATCACCGCAGACGCCTCGGGCCCCAAGCACCTGCAGATGCGCCTCAGCCGCTCGAAGTTCGAGCAGCTGACCAGCCACCTGACCGAGCGCCTGCGCGGCCCCGTCTCCCAGGCCCTCAAGGACGCCGGCCTCCAGCCCGGCCAGATCGACGAGGTCGTGCTCGTCGGCGGCTCGACCCGCATGCCGGTCGTCCAGGAGACGGTGCGCAAGATGGTCGGCAAGGAGCCGAACAAGTCGGTCAACCCCGACGAGGTGGTCGCCGTGGGCGCCGCCATCCAGGCCGGCGTGCTCGGCGGCGACGTCAAGGGCGTGGTCCTGCTCGACGTGACGCCCTTGTCCCTCGGCGTCGAGACCCTGGGCGGCGTGATGACGCGGCTGATTGACCGCAACACCACCATCCCGACCCAGAAGAGCGAGATCTTCTCGACCGCCGCGGACGGCCAGACCGCCGTGGATATCCACATCCTCCAGGGCGAGCGCGAGATGGCCGGCGATAACATGACCCTCGGCCGCTTCCGCCTCGAGGGCATCCCGCCGGCGCCCCGCGGCGTGCCGCAGGTCGAGGTCACCTTCGACATTGACGCCAACGGCATCCTCAATGTCAGCGCCAAGGACAAGGCCACCGGCAAGGAGCAGCGCATCACCATCACCGCCAGCACCAACCTCAACAAGGACGAGGTCGAGCGCATGGTGCGCGAGGCCCAGTCCCACGCCGAGGAGGACAAGGCCCGCCGCGAGCTGGTCGAGCTGAAGAACCAGGCCGACAGCATGGCCTACCAGAGCGAGAAGTCCCTCGGCGAGCTGGGCGACCAGGTTGACAGCATCGAGAAGGACCGCATTGAGGGCCTGATCAAGGACCTGCGCGACGCGGTCGCCCAGGAGGACCGCGAGCGCATGCAGAGCCTGATGAGCGAGCTGCAGCAGGCCATGTTCAAGGTCTCCCAGAGCGCCTACGGCGACGGCGCGGCCCAGGGCCAGCCCGGCGCCGCCGGCCCCCAGGGCCAGACCCGCAAGGGCGACGACGGGGTGGTCGAGGGCGAGTACACCGTCGAGTAAGGGCCGCCCGGCCCTCACTCCCTGCCCCCTCTCCCGCGCTGCGGGGGAGGGGGTTTTCGTCTACCGCACCAGCACCGGCAGGTAGATCGTCGTCGTGTAGCCGCTCGCCTCCAGGAAGGCGTCGGCGATCGCCCGGTGCCCCGCCGGCCGCGGGTGAAAGTCGAAGAGGACCGGGTTGCTCAGCACCTCCTGCGGGCTTGGGTAGGGGATACTGACATAGGTGTAGAGCGCCTCGCGCCCCAGGAAGGGCGTGTAGACATCGGCGATGGGGATGCTGACTCCGCGCTCCGCTTCGATCTCGGCAACCACCTCGGCGATCACCCGGTTGAAACGTGCCAGGTCGCGGTCGGGGTTGACGCCGTTGAGCAGCAGTTGGTAGCGAGAGTCGTCCGCCAGCCCCGGGTAGGGGTTGTAGTAGTTCTGGACGATCAGGTCGCCGGTGCGGGCGCCATCCTCCGTGAGGGCCGCCAGCAGGGTGTCGAGGATCGCCCTGAGGTTGGCCCTGTAGAGGGTCAGGGCCGCGGTGACGGTGGTGGTGCTGCCGGGCAGGATGACGCCCACGGCGTCGTTGCCGCCGATGCTCAGGGTGACGGGGCTGACCACCTTGCCGGCCGCCCGCTGCGCCCTGATGAAGGCCACGGCCTGCTCGAGCTGGCCGCCCGGAGCGCGGAAGGTCGTGCTCGTCTCCCCGCCCGCCCCGGCGCCGGTAGTGGCCCGCCCGAGGTTCTCGAGGGCGATGCCGGGGCGCAGCCCGCGCAGCGCCGCGTGCAGGGGCGTCGGGAAGCCGGGCTGCCCGTCGTCAACTGCCTCGAAGCCGGCGGGCAGCGAGTCGCCCAGGGCCAGGTAGACGTCGCCGGGGCCGACGGGCGCCGCCGCCGGCGTGGCGGCCCGGGCCGGCAGAGCCAGGAGCGGCACCAGGGCGAGCAGCAGGAGGAGCAGGGCGCGGGCGTGGCGGGGCATAGTGGGGCCTTTCAGCTTTCGCGGGAGGGTCGTCGCCGCCATTCTACCGCGCGCGGCGCTGTTGCGCCGCCCGTCCCGCCATGGTACAATCGCCGGCTGAGGGCAGGTCGCATAGTCTGGTCTAGTGCGCGGCACTGGAAATGCCGTACAGCGGCAACGCTGTCGAGGGTTCGAATCCCTCCCTGCCCGCCACACACAGAGGCCCCCGGCTGCGCAGCCGGGGGCCTCGTTCGTCGTCGCCGCGCTCGCCTTTACGGCTGCGGCTGGAACCACAGGGCGTCGTCGCCCGCGGTCACGGTGAGCACCACGCCCTCGGTCGAGAAGCCGTCGGCGGCGCCGAGCAGCTCGGCGAAGCGCTCGGCCTGGGCCTGGGCCGCGGCGTCTGTGCAGCCCTCGCCGGCGACCGCCAGGTCGCTCACGGCCACGGCCGCCTCGTCGGCGGTGTAGCGCCCGGCCAGCTCGCCGCAGCCGGTCGCGCCGGTCAGGCTGCCGTCGGCGCCGAAGCTCAGTGTCGCCGCCGGCGTCGTCAGGGCCTTCTCGGGCTCAGCCTGGCTGCCGAGGAAGGTGAGCCGCCACGCGGTGCCCGCCAGGGGCGAGGCGACGGCCGGCAGGCTCTCGGCCACGGGGGTCATCCCTGCGGCGGGGGCGGTGGCCTCGACCGCGGGGGCGGTGGTGGGCGCGACGGCGGCGGTGGCCGCCGCGGCGGGGGCGGTGGTGGGCGCAATCGCGGCGGGCGCGGCGCACGCGCCAAGGGCTATAGCGGCCAGGGCCGCCAGTGCAGGGCGAAGAAACTGCTTCATGCTCCGGTTGTCCTTTCCTCCGGCGGGGCCACCCCCGCCAGCCTGGAATTATGCCGCAGAACGGAGAAAGTTGCAAGCGCAACTTGTGATTAGACACATAACTAGACGATCCCGTTCTCGTAGATCCGGCGCACCACGTCCTCGATCTCGGGCTCCTCGACGGTCAGGTCGCGCACGGGGCAGCGGGCGGCCACCTCGGCGATCAGCGCCGCGGCGGTCACCCGCTCGCGGTCGAAGCGCAGCCAGGCCCGCGGCCCCTCGCGCCGCAGCAGCTCGGCCCCCGGCGCCAGAGGGTCGGCCGCCGGGTCGGCCAGGTCAACCACCAGCGTGCGCCAGCGCCCGTAGCGCGCCCGCAGGGCCTCGAGCCCGCCGTCGTAGATCACCCGGCCCTGGTCAATCAGCACGACGCGCTGGCAGAGCCGGGCAATGTCGCTCAGGTCGTGGGTGGTCAGGATCACCGTCACGCCCCGCTCGCGGTTAATCTCGGCCAGGAAGCCCCTGATCCGCTCGCGGGCCACCACGTCCAGCCCGATCGTCGGCTCGTCCAGGAACAGGCTGGCCGGGTCGTGCAGCAGCGCCGCCGCCAGGTCGGCCCGCATGCGCTGCCCCAGCGACAGCTGCCGCACCGGCGTGGCCAGGAACGGCCCCAGGTCGAGCAGCTCGCAGTAGCGGGCCAGGTTGGCTTTGTAGCGCTCGGCCGGGACGCGGTAGACGTGGCGCAGCAGCTCGAACGACTCGACCGTCGGCAGGTCCCACCAGAGCTGCGTGCGCTGGCCGAAGACCACGCCGATGCGGCGCACGTGCTCGACCCGCTGGCGGTGGGGTACCAGGCCGCCCACCTCGACGCGGCCCGCCGAGGGCACCAGGATGCCGGTCAGCATCTTCATCGTGGTGGACTTGCCGGCGCCGTTGGGACCCAGGTAGCCCACCATCTCGCCCGCGCCGACCGCGAACGAGACCCCGTCCACCGCCGTCACCGTGCGGTACTCGCGCGCCAGCAGCGAGCGCAGGGCCCCCAGGCGGCCCTCGCGCCGCACCGCCCGCGTGAACTCCTTGCGCAGCCCCTCAACTTCGATCAGCGCCATCTTATGACCCCGTAGAAGTATACTTCGACACGCCGAAAGCCCAGAAGCGCAGGGCCAGGGCCATGAAGGCCAGGGCCGCCAGGGGCGCGCACCAGGCCAGCCAGGCCGGCAGCCCATGGGGGTCGGCCCGGCCGAGCAGGTAAAGCCCCGCCGGGTAGTTGACGAAGCCCACCGGCACGATGAACAGGAAGAAGGTGCGCAGCCACTCGTGGTAAATGCTCAGCGGGTAGCTGGTCAGCTGCTCGCCGCCGAAGGTGAAGACGTTGATCACCTCCGGGGTGCGCACCGTCCAGAAGCAGAGGGTGGCGCCGATCACGACCAGCGACAGGTAGATCGTCGCCCCCGAGGCCACGGTCAGCGGCACCAGCAGCAGCCGGTCGGGCGTCCAGGCCACCTCGACGTGGGCGAAGGCGTAGGCGAGGACGAGCAGGGCCTGAAGGCTACGCCCCAGCCGGCGCAGCTGGAAGTCGGAGGTCAGGATCTGGAAGAAGCTGCCCAGGGGCCGGCTGAGCACGCCGTCGAAGCCGCCCTGCTGGATGAGCCGCTCGAAGGGCGCGTCGAAGCCGCGCCCGACCATCTCGGCGAAGCTGAAGGCCAGGCTGGTCAGCCCGTAGAGCAGGGCCGTCTCGGCCACGCTCCAGCCGCCGATGCCGCCGAAGCGGCCCACCAGGATGGCGATCACCGCGAACTCGAGGCCGGTCACCAGCCCGAAGCTCAGCAGCTGCAGCCAGAACGAGACCCGGTACTGGAGCTGCGAGCGCACCCGCGACCCGATCAGCCTGAGGTAGAGTGTGAACATAGGCGACTGACTCCTCGCAAGGTTGCGGCGGGAGCGCGGGGAAGCCCGGCTCCCCTCTGGACGCGGCGCGGGCGCGGGGGAACCCGCTTCCCCCGACTCTCGCTTCAGCCGGAGCGGCGGCGGGGGCGCGGGGGAACCCGGTTCCCCCGACTACCCCCCCTGGACGACGACCTTGCGCATGGCGACGGCCTGGACCGCGAGGGCGAGGGCGGCGAGGGCCACGGCCCAGAAGAGCTGGAGGGCCAGGGCCTCGGCCACGGCAGGGCCGCGGATCTGGCCGAGGAAGATCTGGGCGGGCAGGGAGGTGATGGCCTGGAAGGGCAGGGCGCGGGCGATCGCCTGGATCGCCGGGGGGAAGAAGGCCAGGGGCAGCAGGAAGCCCGAGAAGAAGCTGAGCAGCACATTGGCCATCAGGATGACCCCGGTGGCGTCGAGCAGCCAGAAGGCGCTGAGGTTGACCACGAAGCTGAAGCTGAACGAGACCAGCATGGCCAGGGCGATCGCCGGCGCGAAGGCCAGCAGCTCGCCCGGACCCGGCACGCGCGCCCCGAAGTAGAGCACGCCGATCAGGTAGGTGAGGGCGCCGCGGAAGAGCAGGTTGAACGTGCGCTCGCCGAGCGAGCGGCTGAGCCAGTAGAGGTAGAAGCTCCACGGCCTGTAAAGGTCCGTGATCACGTCGCCGGTGGCGATCGAGCCGCTGATCTCGGTGGACGTGATCCAGCCGGCGCCGACCGAGATCAGGGCCTGGGTGGCCCAGGCGTAGCTGATCGCGTCGTGCAGGGTCAGGCCGGCCACGGTGCCGCCGGCGGCGTAGAGGGCCTGGTAGACGAAGCAGACCAGGGCGCCGAAGAAGGCGTTGGTGATAATCCCGGCCAGGTAGGCGCTGCGGTAGGCGGTGGCCCGGCGGAAGGCGCGAACGGCGATGGCGAGGTAGAGGCCCATAGGTGTGCGGTCTCCTCTCGGGGCGGGCAACGCCGCAAGGCGCCCGGGCCGCCCGTAAAGGGGCCGAGGCGCGTGCGCAGAGGCTGGCTCGCGAGCCGGCCCCCAGCATAGCGCCCGCGACGCGCCGCGGCATCGGGCCAGAGGCTGAGGCCGCGCCGGCCCACGGGCCGGGCCCGCGCCTCTGGTATCATAGGCCCCATGAGCCGCACCACCCTCCCGCTGGCCCTCTTCCTGGCCCTCGCGGGCTTCTACCTGCTGACCATGAGCGGCCACACCTACTCGCCCGACGAGGAGACCATGCTGGCCGTGACCCGCGGCCTGCTCGCCCGCGGCGACGTCGCGGTGGTGGTCGAGCCGGGCGCCCCCATCTCGGCCCTGCGCCCCGGGCGCGACGGGGGCCGCTACTCGCCCTATGGCGTGCTGCCCTCGCTGCTGGCCCTGCCGCTGCAGGCCCTTGGCGACCTGGCGGGCGGCGCCGACCCGGGGGCGCGCGACTACGCCTCGCGCCTGGCGGTGACGGCGCTCAACGGCCTGCTCACGGGGGCCGCGGCGGCACTGCTGGCGGCCTGGGCCCTGGCCCTCGGCGCGGCGCCCCGGTGGGCCGCGGCCCTGGCCCTGCTCTACGGCCTCGCCACCTTCGCCTGGCCCTACGCCCGCACCTTCTTCTCCGAGCCCCTGGCCGCCCTGCTGATCCTCGCCTCCGCCTGCGCGGCCGAGCGGGCAGCCGCTAGTTGTGCCAGCGAGCAAGCCTTTGCCCGTTCTGACCAAGGACCAGGGACCAAGGACCAACGCCGGGCAGCGCCTCAGTGGTTGGTCTTTGGTCGTTGGTCGGCGACTGCACGCGTGCTTCCGCTGCGAGGCAGTAGGCTCATGTTCCTCTCCGGCGTGGCCGCCGGGCTGCTTCTCCCCACGCGCATCGCGGCGGGGATCGCCCTGCCGGTGATCGGGCTCTACGTGCTCTGGGTGGGCTGGCGGCGCGCCCACCAGAGCGGCCGGCCTTCATCCCTCATCCTTCATCCCTCATCCTTCGTCCTGGGCCTGCTCCCGGGCGTGGCCCTGCTGCTCTGGTACAACCTGGCCCGCTTCGGCACGCCCCTGGCCTCCGGGTACGCCAGCGAGGCCGGGCTGTTCACCACACCCCTAACCGAGGGTCTCTACGGGCTGCTGCTCAGCCCCGGCAAGGGCGCGCTGCTCTACGCCCCGCCGCTGCTGCTCGCCCTGCCGGGGGGCGCGGCCCTCTGGCGGCGCGGGCGCGCCGACGTGGTGCTGCTGGTCGCGGGGCTGTTCCTGACCCACCTGCTGCTCTACGCCCTCTGGGGCGAGTGGGAGGGCGGCGGCGTCTGGGGGCCGCGCTTCCTGCTGCCGGTGGTCGCGCCGGCCCTCGTCCTGGGGGCGGGGTGCTTTTTGACCAGGGACCAGGGACCAGGGGCCAACCCGAGCCGGGCGAGCGGCACGACCGCAGCCGAGCCGGCACGGGCGCGAAGGCGGCCCTTGGTCCTTGGTCTTTGGTCCCTGGTCTTCCTGGCGGGCTTCCTCGGCAACCTGGGGGGCGTGCTGCTGAACTTCAGCACCTACGTGGTCGCGCCGGCGACCGCCGACCGGCGCTACAGCCTGGCCGGCTCGCCCCTGGTGGGCCACTGGGCCATGCTGGGCGAGCGCTGGGGGCGCTACGCGGCCCCGGCGCCCGTGTGCCGGCTGGGCGACGGGCTGTACCCGAGCGAGGACCCTGGCGGGGCGGCGCTGCCGCGGCGGTCGGGCGCGCGGGGCGAGCTGCGCTGCGCGACGCCGGGGGCGCGCCTGGCCTTCACCCTGGACGACCGCAGGCCGCCCGAGGCGCCGCCGAGCGAGCTCAGGCTGCTGCTCGACGGGCGGGCGCTGGCCGCGCCGCCCTCGGGCCAGCTACGGGAGTACAGGCTGCTGCTGCCGCCCGGGTCCGCTGTAATCGCGGTGGAGGCGCGCACCTGGAACCCGCTGGCGGTCGGCTTCAGCGAGCGCGACGACGAACTGGGGCCACAGCTGGGGGCGCTGCGGGGGGTGACGGGCGCGGGCGAGCCTGTGGCCTTGGTGGACACGGCGGTGGCACCGCTGCCGCGGCGGGCGGGGCCGCGCTGGGCCTGGTACTACGACCCGCCCAACCAGCACCTGGCCGACCACTGGGCCTGGTACCTGCCCAGGGCCGAGCCCGCGGGGACGCGGGCGTGGGGGCTGGCGGGCGCGCTCCTGGCCCTGGGCGGCGCGGGCGTGGGGGCGGGGGCGTGGCTGTGGCGGCGCGGGGGCGGCGGGCGCCGGGTCGAGTAGAGCCGCCCCGGCGGGGCGGCTCGACGGTCCTTTGGCCGGGGAGCCCTAGACCCGGACGAAGGCCGACATGATCACGATATCGTGGAGGTTGCCGTCGCGGTCAATGGCGTGGCGGGCGAGCTGGCCCTCGACGGCGAAGCCGAGGCGGCTGAAGATCGCCTGGCCCGCGGTCAGCGCGGCGAGCATGTCCACGGTGACCTTGGTGGCGCCCAGGTCGCGGGCGGCCTCGACGATGACCTGGGCCAGCTGCATGCCGAGGCCGCTGCGGCGGTAGCTGGGCAGCACGATCAGCCGGATGTTGGCCACGTGGTTCGACCAGCCGGGCATGCGCAGGGCGGCCGTGTAGCCGACGATCTCGCCGTCGTCGGCCACGGCGATGATCTGGCGCCAGTTCTCGGCGTGGGCCGCGTTGGCCAGGCGCGCGATGATCTCGGGGTGGGTGAAGTCGTCCTCGAGGTAGAGCAGGTCGTTCTTCGGCAGGCTCTGGCCAAAGGTCGTCAGGGCCGCTTTGTCGCCCTCCTGAAGATTGCGGATAGTGACGTGGCGGCCATCCTTAAGGGCCACGCTGCCTGCCGCCTCGATGCGCTGGGCCATCAGCTGCCTCCTCTCAAGACTGGGACGATCGGGGGGCCAGAATGCTTGGTGAACTATACCACGCGAAGTTACGGTCGAGTTACTTCGGTTAAGAGCCGGCCCGCCCGCGGGGCGATCTCTTCACAGGCAGGGGCGGCCAGGGGGACGGGAGCCGACTGGAACGCGGCGGAGCTCCCACGGGCTGTGGTTTTGTCGTGCGAGAGCACACTTTTTACTGCTATAATGCCACCCATCCTGACAGCCAGAGCCCACATATGTCCGGCGGCTTACTGCACCGGTTGACAAGGAGGTCGAGATGAGCAGCCAGCGTGAGGTTGTGGTCCTCAGCGGGGTTCGCACGGCCATCGGCGGTTTCGGCGGCAGCCTGAAGGACCAGCCCCCCTCCGAGCTCGCCGCGGCGATCGTGCGCGAGGCCATCGCCCGCGCCGGGGTCGAGGCCGGCGAGATCGAGCACGTCGTCTTCGGCCATGTGATCAACACCGAGCCCCACGACATGTACCTGGCCCGCGTGGCCGCCGTGAAGGGCGGCGTCCCCGTCGAGACCCCGGCCCTCACCCTGAACCGCCTCTGCGGCAGCGGCCTGCAGGCGATCGTCTCGGCCGC
>DAOLDO010000178.1:0-1355 GCA_035327325.1 Chloroflexaceae bacterium
AGCCGGCCGGAAGTCTTTCCCTGACGACCGGCGAGTCGAGCAAGCCGGCCGGAAGGTCGAGCAAGGCGCCTTGATTGTCGTGGAGCTGTGGAGCAGCCAGCCCTGGCGAGGGCGTCCCCGCCCCTGGTACGGCTCGTGCTACAGGGTCGCCAGACGCTGTCACCGACGAGCGGGGAGGGGCGCGCGTCAAACGCCGCGCGCCGCGCCCCTACGGGCGCCGCAGGCCGCCCGGGGCCGGGCGACGCCCGAGGAGCAAACACCATGGCAACCATCGGCTATCACGCCTCACACGAGCAGTGGCGTCCGTCGGAGCTGCTGCGCTTCGTGCGCGCCGCCGAGGAGGCGGGCTTCGCCGCCGCGATGTGCTCGGACCACTTCCACCCCTGGAGCGAGCGCCAGGCCCAGAGTGGCTTCGCCTGGTCGTGGCTCGGGGCCGCGATGGGCGCGACGGCCCTCGGCCACTTCGGCCTGGTCAACGCGCCCGGCCAGCGCTACCACCCGGCGATCATCGCCCAGGCCGCCGCGACCCTCGACGAGCTGTTCCCCGGCAGGCTCTGGGTGGCCATGGGCAGCGGCCAGGCCCTCAACGAGCACATCACGGGCGCCCGCTGGCCCAGCAAGGCCGAGCGCAACCAGCGCCTGCGCGACTCCGTCGAGGTGATCAGGCGCCTCTGGACGGGCGAAACCGTCTCGTTCGAGGGACCCTTCTTCACCGTGGACGAGGCCAGGCTCTACACGACGCCGCGGGTCACGCCGCGCATCATCGCGGCCGCCCTCAGCCCCGAGACCGCGGGCTGGGCGGCCGAGTGGGCCGACGGCATGATCACCACGGTGCAGCCCCGCGAGCGCATGCGCGCCATCGTGCAGGCGTTCCGCGATGGCGGCGGCGCCGACAAGCCCCTCTTCCTCCAGGCCCAGCACTCCTACGCCCGCGACGAGGCGGTCGCCCTGGCCGGCGCCCACGACCAGTGGCGCACCAATATCTTCGCCAGCCCCGTCCTCTCCGACCTGCGCATGCCCTACCAGTTCGACGCCGCCGCGAGCTACGTGCGCCCCGAGGAGGTCGCCGAGCGCCTGCGCGTCTCGTCCGACCTGGCCCGCCACGTCGAGTGGCTCCAGGAGGACCTCTCCATGGGCTTCGACCACATCTACATCCACAACGTCAACCGCGAGCAGGAGCCCTTCATCGCGGCCTTCGGCGAGCGGGTGCTGCCCGCGCTGCGGGGGTAAGCTGTGAAACGGGGGAACCAGGTTCCCCCGCGCCCCTGCCTTCAGCTACGTGCGCCTGCGGGGCCACGCGCCCCCGCGCTCCTGCCTTCAGCTACGTGCGCGTGCGGGGCCACGCTCCCTCGCGC
>DAOLDO010000178.1:1455-9459 GCA_035327325.1 Chloroflexaceae bacterium
CCGCCCCACCTGCCATGGAACGGCGACCACCACCCCGTAAGGGCGACCCGTGTGGCCGCCCCCCGTGCCATGGAACGGCGACCACCACCCCGTAGGGGCGACCCGTGTGGTCGCCCCCCGCTACAGCGCGCCCAGGATCGAGTAGCGGGCGAGCAGCACCAGCTGCAGGTCCACCAGGAAGTGGACCGCGAAGGTAGGCCAGAACGAGCGCGCGCGGAAGTACATGCCCACGTAGCTGAGGGCGAGCAGCGTGTTGAGCGGGACGGTCAGCCAGCTGAGGGGGCCGGGGCTCGCCACCGGCAGCACCTCGGCCCAGAAGACGACATGGACGACCGAGACCAGGGTGAGGAAGAGCAGCCAGCCGACGGCGAGGCCGAGCCGGCGCCGCCGCCCGTCGGGCCAGCGGTTGCGCCAGGCCACCAGAACGTAGAGCCACGAGTACTGCTCCAGGGCCGCGTTAAAGCCGCCCCAGCCGACCGCGGTGAGCATCGCCGCCCGCGGGGGGGCGGCATAGTCGGGCAGGGCGCCCCAGTTGCGCCATGTGATCGCGCCCGCCAGCAGCACGCCCCCGGCGAACAGACCCCAGGGCCAGCGCGCGGGCCGCTCGTAGTCGAGCGCGCCGAGGCGCCAGCGGTAGAGCAGGGCGCCGCACAGGCCGTAGTAGACGACCAGGCTGGCCAGGGCGCCGCCGGTCAGGCGCAGCAGGCCGAGGGCCAGGAAGGGCAGGCCCAGGGCCACCGCGACCGCGAGGGCGAGGTCCAGCACCGCCGTTGGTGTCTCGCCCCCGAAGATCGCCGCGCGGGGCCGCCGTGCGCCGCGTACAGAATCGCCCACTGAGCATCCTCCCGCCTCCCCACGCGGCCGGGTCGCCGCGCCGACACAGCTGAGACGGCGCCGCCGGGTCGAACGTAACGCGCGGAGAGGCCGCCCTGTGAGGGCAGCCTCTCCGATGTCGCGCCCCTGAAAGCCAGGGTGTCGGGTCTAGCGCTCGGCCTTGACGTTGACCACGCGCTCGGCGATCTGGGTGAGCAGCTTGTCGGTCTTGCCCTCCTCGTCCAGGGTCTGCTGGAGGAGCTTGGCGCCCTGCTGCTCGCCGAGCTGGTCGGCGTAGGTGCGGACGCAGCCGTAGCCGGCGATCTCGTAGTGCTCGACGCGCTGGGCGGCGGCGATCAGGCCGGCGTCAATCGCGTCCGCGTCGCCCTTCATCTTGATCATCTCCTCGCCCTCGGCGATGAGGCCTTGCATGCCCTTGCAGGTGTGGCCGCCCGGCTTCTCGCCGAGGCCCTGGAAGATCTGCTCCAGGCGCTGCACCTGGCGCTCGGTCTCGGACAGGTG
Organism: Chloroflexaceae bacterium; assembly: GCA_035327325.1. Lineage (GTDB taxonomy): Bacteria > Chloroflexota > Chloroflexia > Chloroflexales > Chloroflexaceae > CAIWXH01. The sequence continues at coordinate 2,791 of DAOLDO010000178.1, forward strand.
GCTCTGGAAGGCCTGCTTGAGCTCGGGCGTCGAGGCGGCCTTCTCCATCTTCGGCAGGGCCTTCACGAGCTGGGTCTCGGCGCTGTAGAGGTCCTTGAGCTGCTCGATATAGAGGTCGCGGAGGGTCTTGAGCTGCATACGTCTCTCCTTGTCGCTACTGCCTTAGTCCGACGAGAGCCCCATTGGCATGTTCCGTGCCGCCGTGGCTAGCCGCCGGCCACGAGGTCGGCGTACTCGGGGTGGCGCTTGATGAAGGCGGCCACGAAGGGGCAGCGGGGCACGACGCGCAGCTCGCGGGCGCGGGCGTCGTCGAGGGCGAAGCGGGCCAGGGCGCTGCCGATGCCGCGGCCCTCGAGGGCCTCGGGCACCTCGGTGTGGCTCATGACGATCGTCTGGCCGCGCAGGGCGTAGACGAGTACGGCCTGGTCGCCGCCGAGGTCGGCCTCGTAGCGGGACGCGCCCTGGTTGTCGCGCATGGTCGGCTCGGGGCTCTCACTGGACATAGGTGGGCTCTCTCCTCAACGTCGGCCGCCCGGCGGGCAGGACACCCCGGCCCGGGGGCGGGCACAGGGCTGCGACCGCAAGAATCGGGCCGCCCGCGGCCCTTCAGGGGGAAGCGAGGAGGGAGCTATGGAGCCGTCAGCCGAGACCGCGGAGGAGCAGTACCGGGCGATCGAGAGCAACCCGCCCGTGTGCCGGCCCCACTCGATCAGCCGCCGGAAGTTCGTCGAGGTCCTGGTCGCCATGCGCTCGCCGGCCGCCGCCGAGGCCGAGACTCTGGCCGACATCCCGGGGCGCTACGGCATAGACCGGGGCATCGCCCTGGCCTTCTTCGTCCACGAGAGCAGCGCGGGGCGGGCCGGCATCGTGCGCGACTACCAGACCCGCAACTGGGGCAACCTGCGGCGCCCGCAGCGCCCCGCCCGGGGCGTGCTGGTGGCGACGCGGGGCGGGCCCTTCGCCAGGTACGTCAGCTGGGCGGCCGGCCTGGAGGACTGGTGCGAGCTGATGGTGGACGTCTACGGCGCGCGCTGGCGCCTGCACACCCTCGGCGACGTCCTGAAGAAGTACGCCCCGCGGGAAGACCAGAACGACCCCGAGCACTACGCGCGCAAGGTGGTCCAGCACATCAGGCGCTGGCAGGGCGAGATGCAGAAGGCCGGCGCGCGGCGGGCCCGCCCGCCCTGGCACGTGACCGTCACCGCCACGGCCGGGCTGAACGTCCGCCAGGGGCGCGGCACGGCCTTCCCCATCGCGGCGAAGCTCGCCCACGGCGAGCGCGTGCTCGTCGGCGACGACCGCGACGGCTGGCTCTGGCTCTGCGACGGGCGCGGCTTCATCGCCAAAGCCTACACGGCGGAGAGCTAGGGCCGGACCCGCGCTACGCCACGGCCTCAGCGGCGGCGAGATCGCGCCAGCGGCCCCTGGGGTCCACCAGGGTCGCGACGTTGGCGAGGCCGAGGCGGCGCAGCAGGCTCGCGGCGATATGCGAGCGGTAGCCGGACGCGCAGTGGACGACCACCGGCCGGTCGCGGGGGATGGCGTCGAGCCGGCGCGGCAGGAAGCCGAGCGGGATGTGCAGCGCGCCGGGCAGGTGCAGCGCGTCGTACTCGCCCTGCCCGCGCACGTCGAGGATCTGGGCCTCGCCGCCGGCCAGGGCCGTGGCCACGTCGTCGAGCCCCGCGGTCGGCAGCGTCGCCAGGCCATCGCCGAGGGCCGCGGCAGGGAGAAAGCGGGGGATGTCGTCCACGCCGATGGCGCGCAGCGTGCGCAGGATCTGGTCGAGGTCGGCGCCGTCGGGCAGCACCAGGTAGGTGGGCCGCTCGTAGTCCACGAACCAGCCCACATAGGTGCTGTACATCGCCGCGGTCATCGGCACGCTCAGGCTGCCGGGGAGGTGGCCGGCCGCGAACTCGGCCTGGGGGCGCAGGTCCACCACCAGGGCGCCCGCGGCGCGGGCCGCCTCGACGGCGGCGCGGCCCACCTCGGCGGGCGCGGCAAGCTCACTCAATAGGGCGGGGCCGGCCTTGTTGACCTGCTTCATGCGGGCGAAGTAGCGGGGCGGCTCGGGCTGGCCGCTGGTCAGCCAGCGCACGAACGGCTCCTCGCCGGCGATCTGGAAGGCGGGGTTGAAGCGCTTCTCATAGCCGAGGGTCGTGGAGGGAATGGCGCCCAGGGCCTTGCCGCAGGCGCTGCCAGCGCCGTGGGCCGGCCAGACCTGCAGGTAGTCGGGCATGGCCCGGAAGCGCTCGACGGTGCGGAACTGGGCCCGCGCGCCGGCCTCCTTGGTGCCGACCAGGCCCGCGGCCTCCTCGAGCAGGTCGGGGCGGCCGACGTCGCCGACGAAGAGGAAGTCGCCGGTGCAGATGCCGATCGGCGCGTCGGCGCCGGCGGTGTCGGTGATCATAAAGGCGATGTGCTCGGGCGTGTGGCCGGGGGTGGCGACGACCTCGACCTTGATGTTGCCGACCATCCAGCAGTCGCCGTCGCGCACGAGGGCGGCCCGCTCGAGCTCGGGGAAGGCGTACTTCCACGCGGCGTCGCCCATGTCGCTGAGGTACATCCGGGCGCCGGTGCGGGCGGCAAGCTCGCGCACGCCGCTGACGAAGTCGGCGTGGATGTGGGTCTCGGCGACGTGGGCGATGCGCATGCCGGCCCTGGCCGCGGCCTCGAGGTAGGGCTCAACGTCGCGCATCGGGTCCACCACCAGGGCCTCGCCGGTCGCCGCGCAGCCGATCAGGTAGGAGGCCTGGGCCAGGGTCTCGTCGTAGAAGTACTTCAGGAGCATCGCTGGGTCCCTTTCTTGCTCACGGGCGCCGTTGCCGCGGGAACTGACCTGCTGACGCCGCGCTCCTGCTCAACCATACCAGGATCGGCCGCCTCGGGACAAGCGGAAAATTACGTATTCGGCGCCGGGGGCGCGGGAAGGGGCCCCGCTAGCGCACCTCGAGCCAGTCGCCGGCGCTCCAGCCCTCGACGCCGGCGGCGCTGAGGCGCCACCAGGTCATGCCGTCGGCGGGCTCGGGGCCGCCGACGACCTGCACGGCGGTGCCGGGGGCCAGGGTGACCTGGATTGGGTTGTCCTCGGCGAGGCCGGGACGCTCGCGCACGTTGAGGGCGCCGGCGTCGGCGCGCACGTAGGCGGTCACGCCGACGGCCAGCTCGCCGGGGGCGGGGGGCGGCGCGGCGGGGTCGGCGGGCAGCGCGGTGGGGGCGAGGGGCGCGCCCGCGCCCAGGCCGTCGCCCGGGCCGAGGGTCGGCACTGGCAGGGGCGTGAAGGCCACGGCGGCCGTGGGGACGGCGGGCTGGCCGCGCAGCTGGCCCAGGCTGGTCGAGATCACCAGGCCGACCAGGAAGATGCTGATCACGATCACCGCGGGCAGCAGGTAGCGCCCCGCGCCCTCCCAGGCGTCCTCGAGCTGGTCGCCCCAGCCGCGGCGGGGCCGGGCGCGCAGCATCTCGCGGGCGAGGGGCAGGTCGCGGGTGGCCGCGCTGGGCAGCACGCGCCCGGCGTAGCGCGCGGGCCGGTCGTCGGGGTAGACCGTGCGCTCGCGGCGCGGGCCGCCGGCGGCGAGGTTGCGGTCGAGCACGGCCGTGTCGCCGCGGCGGCGCGTCTCGGGCGTGTCGCTGCGCACGATCGCCATGGTGTCGCCGCGCCGGGCGGGCGGGGCCCCAGCGGCCCGCGGGTCGGCGGCCTCTTCGGGGAGCGACGGGGGCACCACCGTCACGCCGTAGCGGGGCAGGAGCCGGGCGGCGAGCCTGTGGTAGGCGTCGAGGGTCTCGGCGGCCACGGCGATCGCCTCGCCGTGGGCCACGCGCGCGCGCAGCCGGTGCATGCGCCTGATGCCCTCGGCCTCGGCCGCGCTCAGGGGCAGCTGCTCGACCGCCGTGAGCGCCTCGAGCAGCTGCGGGAAGGGCTCGTAGGCCGCGGGCAGGCGCAGGCGCAGGCCATGGGCCCGCAGGACGTCTTCAAGGCTGCCGTGCACGCTCAGCAGGGCCAGCTCGGGCGGGCCGCGCCGCACCCGCGCCATGGCCAGCGTGTACTTCGTCCTGGCCGACTCGATCAGCTCGAGGGGCCCGGGGGTCGCCATGTCTTGCTGGCTGCTCATACTGCTCCCCGCAGACCGCGTGCTCGCCGCCGGCCTCCCACGCTCACGCTCCCCTCAGCGGGCCAGCTCGGACTCGAGCAGCTCGCGGGCGAGCTGGGGGTTAGCCTGGCCCCTGGTGGCCTTCATGACCATGCCGACCAGGAACTGAACGGCGCTGGACTTGCCGCCGCGGTACTCGGCGATCGCCTTGGCGGCCTTCTCGTCCGCGAGCACCTGGCGCACCACGGCGAGCATGGCGTCGCCGTCGCTGATCTGGGCCAGGCCCTTCGCCCGCACGATCGCGGACGGCTCGGCGCCGGTGTCGAAGCTCTCCTCGAAGACCTGCTTGGCCACGGTGCGCGTGACCGTGCCCTTCGCGACCAGCTCGATCACGGCGGCCAGGTGGGCGACGGGCAGACGCTCGGCCAGGCGAGCGGCCTCCTCGCCGCGCTCCTTGAGCAGGCGGAAGCCCTCGTTGAGCACCCAGTTGGCCACGTCCTTGGCGGCGCCGCCGGCGGCGGCCACGGCCTGCTCGTAGTAGTCGGCCACGGGGCGCTCGAGGGTGAGCAGGTCGGCGTCCTGAAGGCCGAGGCCGTACTGGGCCTCGAAGCGGGCCCGGCGGGCGTCGGGCAGCTCGGGCAGCTCGGCGCGGCGGGCCTCGACCCAGGGCTCGTCGAAGAGCAGGGGGGGGATGTCGGGCTCGGGGAAGTAGCGGTAGTCGTGGGCGAACTCCTTCGAGCGCTGGCCCACCGTCTCGCCCCTCAGCTCGTCCCAGCCGCGCGTCTCCTGGGCGATCGTCTCGCCGGCCTCCAGCGCCCTGGTCTGGCGCCGGATCTCGAAGGCGATCGCCCGCTCGACGAAGCGGAACGAGTTGATGTTCTTGATCTCGACCTTGGCGCCGAAGTGGGCCTGGCCGGCGGGGCGCACGCTCACGTTGGCGTCGCAGCGCAGGGCGCCCTCCTCCAGGTTGCCGCTGTTGACCCCGATCCAGACCAGGATCTGGCGCATCTTCTCGAAGTAGAGGCGCGCCTCCTCGGGCGTGGTGATGTCGGGCCGGCTGACGATCTCCATGAGCGGCATGCCGGCGCGGTTGTAGTCAATCAGCGAGCTGCCGTCGCCCGCGTGCACGAGGCGGCCCGTGTCCTCCTCAATATGGAGGCGCTCAATGCCGACCCGCCTGATCTCGCCGGCGGCGGTGCGGATCTCGACCCAGCCGTCGGAGCAGAGGGGCTCGTCGTACTGCGAGATCTGGTAGCCCTTGACCAGGTCGGGGTAGATGTAGGACTTGCGGCTGAAGACGGAGCGGTGGTTGACCGTGCAGTTGAGGGCCAGGCCGGTCAGGGCGGCCCGCTCGACGGCGCGCCGGTTGACCACGGGCAGCGAGCCGGGGAGCCCAAGGCTCACCACGGACACGAAGGTGTTGGGCTCGCCGCCCGCGTAGTCGGCCGGGCAGCCGTCGAACATCTTCGACTCGGTCAGGATGTGGGCGTGGATCTCCAGCCCGATCGTGGCGATATAGTCAGGCATGCGCGCTCCCGCGGGGTCTACGTGCGTCGCCGTATTGTAGCACAGGCGCACGGGGCCTCGCCCCGCTCTCGCGGGGGCGCCCCTGCCATCATGCCTCCGCCCGCAAGGGTCGGCAGAGCCTCTCGGCGAACCTCCGGTTGAGCCCCGACAACCTTGCGCTATTTGTGACAAAAATCCCGCATGGGCGCGGGGCTGTGGTGTATAGTGGGCCCATCGCAGCAGCTTTGCAGCAGGAGGTCAACGATGACCCCGCGGCCCCCCACGAAGCTCATCGGCGCCGTCGCCGCCCTGGTCATCGGCCTGCTGGCCCTGTCGGGGTGCGGCCTCCAGCCCAGCGCGAGGGTTGTCGAGCCCGTCGGCCCGGCCCTCTCGGCGAACCTGGGGCTCCCCGTCGCCGTGGCGCCTGCCCTCGCGCCGGCCCAGGCCCTCGCGCCCGCCGTCGCCGGCACCCTCGAGGTGCGCGTCGTCAGCCTGGCCTTCGAGCGGCGGGCCCTGGACGTGGCCGCGCCCGGCAGCTACAGGGTGCGCCTGGTCAACAGCGACGCCGTGCCCCACGAGATCCTGTTCGACGACGGCACGCGCATCGCTGTCGCCCCCGGCGAGGTGGGCACGGCCCTGGTCGAGATCCCCGCCGAGGGCGCGACCTTCCTCTGCGCAATCCCCGCCCACCGCGACGCCGGCATGGTCGGCCAGGTGAGCGTGACGAAGTAGGCCCCCGCCCGTGGCCGCCGGCGTGCCGGGTGCCGCGCTGCCCCACGCAGCTCCTGCGCCTCCGCGCCCCGCAGAGCCAGGCCGAGCGCCCATGGGCAAGCCCCCTCTTCCCGCTGTGGAAAGAGGGGGCTTCCCGATGCCGAAGGCGAGGCGCGCCCTAGGGGATGACGATCTCGGTGCGCGCCGGCGGCGGCTGGGGCGTGGGCGGCCCCGCCGCCGTGGGCTCGACCGCCGGCGGCTCGGGCGCCGGCTCGGCGGGCGAGGGCGAAGGCGGGTCGGGCGCCGGCTCGGGGGGGGGCGGCTCGGGGGCCGGGCCGGCGGGCGGGGGCGGGGGCCGGGCCGG
>DAOLDO010000179.1:0-9457 GCA_035327325.1 Chloroflexaceae bacterium
GATCCCCCTCCTCGCCGCCAGGCCCGCTGCCGGCGCCCCCCCCGAGGCCCCCCGGAAGTTCGTAGACCGCCCCACCGGCCCGGTCAGGATCCGCGACGACTTCGGCCAGGCCAACGAGCGCTGGGACCGCTCGCAGACCCGGATCGAGGGCGGCGCCTACGTCATGCGCCTCGAGCTGGCCAACTTCGATAGCTACGGCCTCTTCCTCGGCGGCAGCGACGTGCGCGACTTCGACCTGGCCGTTGACGCCACGCAGACCGCCGGCCCCCCCGACGGCGAACTCGGCATCCGTTTCCGCCAGAGCGCCCCCGACAACCACCTGATGTTCTCGATCAGCCCCTCGGGCTTCTACCGCCTGCTCAAGGTCGAGGACAAGACCTACACCTCGCTCGTGCCCTGGACGCGCCACGCGGGCATTAGCCAGGGCCCCGGCGCCACCAACCGCCTGCGCGTCGTGGCCGACGGCCCCAGCATCGCCGGCTACATCAACGGCGAGCAGGTCCTTACCTTCAACGACAGCGCCCAGCAGGCCGGCCAGCTTACCCTCGGCCTGGTCACCTTCGAGACGGGCGGCCTGGAGGCGCGCTTCGACAACCTCGAGGGCTTCGCCGTCGCCACCCTGCCCGACGGCCAGCCCGGCGAGCTCGACCTGGCCGAGGACTTCGGCGACCCCGAGGCGGCCCAGTGGAGCGTCGGCGGCGCCACCCTGGCCGACGGCGCCTACGAGTTCTTCGTCGGCGGCTCGGTCGTCTCGTGGCAGCAGCCCCTGCCCACCGGCTCCTCCGAGGTCTCGGGCGACTTCGTGCTCGAGGTCGAGGCCGCCATGCTCAGCGGTCGGGAGGACAACAGCGCCTACGGCGTGATGTTCGGCGATGGCGGCGCCTTCGACTTCTTCGCCCTGATGATCGTGCCCGACGGCCGCCTGCTGATGTACCGCAACGGCGACGATGGCTACGTGGTCATCCCTGCCCTCGAGCTGCCAGCGATCAACCCCGGCCTCGACACCACCAACCGCATTCGGGTCGAGGTCCGCGGCAGCAGCTTCCTGATCACGATCAACGACCAGGAGCTGCCCAGCATCGAGCTGCCCGAGGGCGTGACCATGGACGGCATGGCCGGCGTGATCGTGCAGGGCGCCGACGCCCGGGGCGCCCGCGCCCGCTTCGACAACTTCCGGCTCGAGGAAGTGGAGTAAGACCAGGAGACCACGCAGCGGCAGCGTGAGCGACAGCGAGCGCTACTCTGCCACCACCCGCTCCTCCCCCAGCACGCCCTTGAGGCTCTCGAGCAGGCCGGAGGACACGCTGACTGTGTGCTGCGACTGGAGCACGACAATGCCGACCCCGTTGGGCAGGTAGAGCGTCACCTGGTCGGGGCCGCTGCTGTCGCGCAGCACGCTGTACACGTCCTGCATGCGCCGCACGTCGGCCTCGTCGTCGCCGGTGCGCGGCAGGTAGAGGCGCAGGCTGCGGCCCGGCGTCGGCGCCGGGGGCGCCGGCTCGCTCTGGCTGCTGCTCATCCCGTTCCCCTTCCCGTGCCCGCCGCCATTCGCGGTCACCTTCACCTGCTGCCGCGCCCTGATCGTGGCGATCGGCGCCGAGGGGGGCGGCGCGGGGGTCGGTCGCGCCCCGCTTGGGCTCGCCTCAGGAGCTCCGGGGCTCCGGAGCTCGGGGTCTGCGAGGTCCCCAATCCCCTCAAGGTCCATCTCGCTCGCCAGAACTATGGGCTCGCTCGCCAGGGCCGCGGGCGGCGGCGCGGCCGAGGGCTCAACTGTCTCGGCGGCGTCAACCACCAGCTGCGTCGCGTCGCGCCTGTTGTCCACCTTGGCCGTGACCTTCACAGCGGCGTCGTCGCGCAGGCAGTCGCCGCACTTGGCCAGGGTCTTGGGGAAGACCACCAGCTCGATCGTGCCCGTCAAATCCTCGAGGTTGGCGACAAGCATCGTGTCGCCCTTCTTGGTGGTGATCCGGCGCACGCCGTTCAGCACGCCCACGAAGGTCAGCGTCTCGCCGATGTGCTCGTCGGTGATGTCGCTCAGGCTGCTCACCCCGGTCATGTCCACGCCTTCGAGGGCCTTGGCGACCGGGTCCTCCGAGACGTTGAGGCCGAGCAGCTCCTTCTCCCAGAGCAACTCCTCCTTCTTGTCGGCGGGCGTCTCGGGGATGAGCGGCATGGGGATGCGGGACACGCTGAGCGCCGTGGGGCCGCCCGTGCTCTCGCCGAACATGTCGAACAGGCTGCTCTGGCCGACGTCGCGGGCCTTCTGGGCCTCGGCGCCGGCGCTCAGGGCCTGGTCGAGGATGGCCAGCTTCTGGCGCCGCGCGCCCGGCAGCCCGTCGAGGGCGCCCGCCTTGATCAGGCTCTCGATCACCCGCTTGTTGATCGCGTGGCGGTCCACGCGGGCGCACAGGTCCTCGAGCGACTGGAAGGGGCCGTTCGCCTCGCGCTCGGCGATGATCGCCTCGACCGGGCCCTCGCCCACGTTCTTGATCGCCGCCAGGCCGAAGCGGATCCCCTGGTCGAAGCGCACACCCAGGGGCAGGGGCGACCCCTCGTGGGCGCCCAGGCTCTCGATCTCGAAGCCCTTGAGCGAGCGGTTCACGTCGGGGCCGAGCACGGCCACGCCGAGGCGGCGGGCCTCCAGGGCGCCCTTGGCCACGTCCTCGAGGAAGCCGCCCGCGCCGGTGAGCACGGCGGCCTGGTACTCGACCGGGTAGTTGACCTTCAGCCAGCTGGTCTGGTAGCTGAGCAGGCCGTAGAGCGTGGCGTGGGGCCTGTTGAACGAGTAGCCGGCGAAGGGCAGGATCAGCTCCCAGAGCTGGTCGGCGATCTCGCGGCTGATGCCCTTCTTGAGGCAGCCCTCCTTGAAGATCGCCTCGTTCTGCGCCATCAGCGCCCGGTCCTTCTTGCTGATCGCCTTGATCACGATGTAGGCCTGCCCGAGCGTGTAGTCGGCCACCGTCTGGAGCAGCTGCATGATCTGCTCCTGGTAGACGATCACGCCGTAGGTGTCCTCGAGGATCGGCTTGAGGATCGGGTGCAGGTACTTGATGTCGCGCGGGTTGTTCTTGTTATGGATGTAGATCGGGATCTGCTCGAGCGGGCCGGGGCGGTACAGGGCCACCATGGCGTAGAGGTCGTCCACCCTGGTCGGCTTCAGCTGCATGAGGTAGCGGGTCATGCCCGCCGACTCCAGCTGGAAGACGTTCTTGGTCTCGCCGCGGCCCAGGCTCTCGAAGACCTTCGGGTCGTCGAGGGGGATGTCGTCGAGCCACATGCGCTTGCCGGTGGTCCGCTCGATGTACTTCAGGGCCTCGGCCACGGCCGAGAGGTTGGTGAGGCCCAGGATGTCCATCTTGAGCAGGCCCATCTTGGCCAGGGTCGGGCCCTCGTACGCGGCCATCACCGCGCTCTCGTCCTTGGTGGTGCGCTGGAGCGGGACGATCTCCTCCAGCGGGGTGCGGCTGACCACCACGCCGCAGGCGTGGGTGCCGACCGAGCGCATGCGCCCCTCGACCTTCTTCGCGTTGTCGATCAGCTCCTGCAGGTGGGGCTGGCTCTCGTAGACCTGCTTGAGCTCGGGCACCCGCTCGAGGGCCTGGGCGATCGTCGTGCCGACCGGCAGGGCGGGGATCAGCTTGGCCACCCGGTCCACCTCGCCGAGGGGGATGTCCATCACGCGGCCCATGTCGCGCAGGGCGGCCTTGGCGCCCAGGGTGCCGTAGGTGATGATCTGGGCCACGTTCTCGCGGCCGTACTTGCCGGCGATGTAGTCGAGGATCTCGCCGCGCCTGCTGTCGGCGAAGTCGGTGTCAATGTCCGGCATCTCCAGGCGCTCGCGCGAGAGGAAGCGCTCGAAGAGCAGCTTGTTCTTCACCGGGTCCACGTCGGTGATGCCGAGGGAGTAGAGCACCAGCGAGGCCCCGGCCGAGCCGCGGGGGAGGCAGGGGATGCCGCGCGAGCGGGCGTACTTGACGTAGTCCCACACTATCAGCATGTAGTCGGGGAAGCCCGTGGCGTTGATCACGTCCAGCTCGTCGTCGAGGCGGGCGATGTAGTGCGCCGGCGGGTGGCCGTCGAAGCGCTTCATCAGCCCCTCCTCGCAGACGAGGCGCAGGTAGCTGGCGGCGTCGTGGCCCTCGGGCAGGTCGAACTGGGGCAGCTGCACGCGCCCGAAGTCCAGCTTGAGCCGGCACATCTCGGCGATGCGACGGGTGTTCTCGAGGGGGGCGGCGCCGTAGCGCTTGAACTTTGCCCACATCTCCTCGCCCGACATGATATGGTAGCTCTCGTCCATGGCGAAGTCTTTGGCGCAGAACTCCTGGTAGGTCAGGTTCATGCCCATCGCCATGACCATATGCTGGGTCCGCTGGTCCTCCTTGCGCACGAAGTGCGTGTCGTTGGTGACCACCATAGGGATGCCCAGCTCGTCCCCGATGCGCACCAGCTCGTCGTTGATGCCCTCCAGCTCGGGGGTGTTGTCGTGGAGCTGCAGCTCGAGGTAGTAGTTCTCGGGGCCGAGCAGGTCGCGGTAGTAGGCCGCCTGCTCGACGGCCTGCTTGCGCTGCTGGGCCGTGAGCGACTGGATCACCTCGCCGGCGATGCACGACGAGGTGACCACCAGCCCCTCGCTGTGCTGCTCGAGCAGCTCGCGGTCAATGCGCGGCCGCGCGAAGACGCCCCGGCCCATGCCGTCCAGGTGGGCCCGCGTGGTCAGCCGCACCAGGTTCCGGTAGCCGACCTCGTTCTTGGCCAGCAGCAGCAGGTGGAAGTAGTTCTTGCCGCCCTTGGTCATCGCGTCGCTGCGCGACCCGGGGGCCATGTACGCCTCCATCCCGATGATCGGCCGCACGCCTGCCTTCTTGGCCGCGTCGTAGAACTCCATCGCCCCGTACATCACGCCGTGGTCGGTCAGGGCGATGCTGTCCATCCCCAGCTCCGCGGCCCGCGCGGCGATCGCCCTGGTCGAGGCGTAGCCGTCCAGCAGGCTGTACTCGGAGTGGACATGGAGGTGGACGAAGTCCTTCATAGGGTAAAGTCTTTACACTTGTCTCGCGGCGAATACGCGCCCCCGGGGCTGAAAACATTCGTTTCCAGTGGCCTCGCTGTCAATCTACCGCACGGCGAAGCGATTCTTAGACATAATGTGAGGGCAGGGCGGGCCCCGTGGGCTGCCTCCAATTATACCATACAGCCATGGGACCGGAAGGGGTGTAAAGGGTAGATCTTCTGTGGATAACCTGTTGAAAGTGTGGAAACCCGCATGCCTGTTCTGCGCGTACGACCGGAGGTCGTGCGGCGCTCGCGCCGACGCGTCGCCCCGCAGACGCGTAGAGACGGCCCGGCGGGCCGTCTCTACGGGACCGATCGGACACGGCCTGTTCTAGCGTAGCCGGAACACGGTGCAGCCCACGGCCGAGCTGACGAAGACCAGCAGGCCCGGGTTGTTGAGCAGCACCAGGGCCGGCGCGGTGCCCACGCCGATGTCGCGGGCCATGGCCACGGCCTCGGCCGGCAGGGGCGCGCCGAGGGCCGCCAGCAGCAGCCCGCCCAGGGCCATGGCCCCGACGCTGCCGAGGATCATGCCGAGGGCGCCGGCGATCTGCAGGGGGCGCCCGCTCAGCCCCTTGCGCGCCCGCGCCGTCAGCCGCAGCATCAGCTCGCTCACGCTCGGGCCGGCCAGGAAGGCCAGCAGGAAGCCCCAGAAGCTCGTCAGCACGAAGATGCCCAGGCTGGTCAGCAGCCACATCGTCCCCAGCCCCGTCAGGGCGACCAGGGCCAGCCCGATGCCGCGCCTGTGGCGCCACGCCGCGCCGATGGGCCCCTCCTCGCGCCGTGCGGGAGGCGCGATGGCGGCCGCCGCCGGCTCGCCGGGCTCAGCCGGCGCAGCCGGGGGCACCGCCCGCTGCACGATCAGGCAGCCCGCGGCCAGCAGCGCCTCGGCCTCGGCGATGCCCTCGCGGGCCGCCGCGCACGCCGGGTCGAGGGCCAGGGCCCGCTCGAAGAGGGCGCGGCGCTCGGCGAGCACCGCGGTCGCGCCGGCCATGCCCAGCCAGGCCGCGCAGCTGCTCGGGTCAATCTCGGTCGCGTTCCGGTAGTAGGCGCGGGCCCGCGTGAAGTCGCCCGCCTCGGCGGCGGCCCGCGCCGTCGCTAGCATGGTCTCGAAGGCCGCTGTGGTCGTGGTGATCATACTGCTTCTGTCTTCCAGGGTATCTGCTGGTAACCCACGTATCGTAGCAGGGGTAAATTACCACCAACATAGCCCATCAGTCCACCATGCCCGTAGGCCCCCGTATGCTACAATCAGCCCTGGTCGTCCCCGCCCAGCAACCGCCTCGCACAGGCGCCCGACAAAGGAGTCTCTATTATGACACAGAGCTTCCGCACCGAAAAGGATTCGCTCGGCGAAATGCAGGTCCCCGCCGACGCCCTCTACGGCGCCCAGACCCAGCGGGCCGTGCTCAACTTCCCGGTCAGCGGCCTCAGGCCCTACCCCGCCTTCGTCTGGGCCCAGGCCGCCGTCAAGCGGGCCGCCGCCGAGGTCAACCGCGACCTCGGCCTGCTCGAGCCGCGCCTCGCCGACGCGATCAGCCAGGCCGCCGACGAGGTGCTGGCCGGCAAGCACCAGGACCAGTTCGTGGTGGACCCGTTCCAGGCCGGCGCCGGCACCTCGCACAATATGAACCTCAACGAGGTGATCGCCAACCGCGCCAACCAGATCCTCGGCTTCGCCCTGGACGACGCCGAGAAGCCCGTCAGCCCCAATGACCACGTGAACATGGCCCAGTCCACCAACGACACCATCCCCACGGCGATCAGGCTCGGCTGCCTCTGGCGCCTGCCCGAGCTGCTCGCCGCCGTGGACGACCTGGCCGACGCCCTCGAGGCCAAGGCCCGGGAGTTCGACGACGTGGTCAAGTCGGGCCGCACCCACCTCCAGGACGCCGTGCCCGTCCGCCTCGGCCAGGAGTTCGGGGCCTACGCCCAGGCCGTGCGCTTCGACCTCGAGCGCATCGTCGCGGCCGCCGAGCGCATGCGCCGCCTCGGCATCGGCGGCACCGCCACCGGCACCGGCCTCAACGCCCACCCCGAGTACCACCAGCGCATGGTCGAGAAGCTCTCCGACCTCACCGGCCAGGGCCTGCGCAGCTCAGGCAACCTCTTCGAGAGCATGCAGAGCATGGCCGACCCGGCCGACTTCTCGGCCGCCATGCGCACTCTCTGCATCACCCTGGTGCGCATCGCCAACGACTTCCGCCTGCTCAGCTCCGGCCCCGCCACCGGCCTCGACGAGATCCGCCTGCCCGCCGTGCAGCCCGGCTCGAGCATCATGCCAGGCAAGGTCAACCCGGTCCTGGCCGAGATGCTCAACATGGCCTGCTTCCACGTCCAGGGCTGCGACCTGACCGTCAGCCTGGCCGCCCAGGCCGGCCAGCTCGAGCTGAACGTGATGATGCCGATCATCGCCCACAACCTCTTCGAGATGATGCACGTGCTGACCGGCGCGGTCAACGCCTTCACCACCAAGTGCGTCGCCGGCGTGACGGCCAACCGCGAGAAGGCCGAGGGCTGGCTGGCCAAGAATGCCATCCTGGTGACGGCCCTCAACCCGGTGATCGGCTACCTCAACGGCGCCGCCGTCGCCAAGGAGGCCATGGCCACAGGCAAGACGATCAAGGAGGTCGTGGTCGAGAAGGGCCTGCTCTCCGGCGAGGAGGTTGACAAGCTGATTGACGCCCGCACCCTCACCGAGGGCGGCATCCAGGGCATCGCCGCCGCCGGCTAGCGACCGCCCCCCGCTCAGCCCCCGCCTCCACACTGGAGCGGGGGCTTCTCTATGTAAAAAATAGTACCGGCGGACAGGACCGGCGGGGGATGGTCCGCGCCGGCGCGTCGTCGTATAACTACGGACAGACCGGCTCGCGCGCTGGCGCGTTGCACATTGGAAATGCAGTTCCCGCATCATAGTCGTACGTCACACCTACGAGAGGAACGCCATGCTTCCCCCACGCCGCATCCCCGCCATCGTCGCCATCGTCCTCGTCGCCGCACTCGCCTTCGCCGCCCTGGCCGCCCCCACGGAGGCAAGCCGCCAGCCGCCCGCCGGCCCCCTCTTCGTTGACACCGACATCGGCGTTGACGACGCCATCGCCATCGCCTGGCTCCTCGACCAGCCGCGCGCCGAACTGGTCGGCTTCACCACCGTCTTCGGCAACACCAGCGTCGAGAATGCCACGCGCAACCTGCTGACCCTGCTCGGGGCGGCGGGCGAGCAGTACCCGGTCACCGTCGGCGCGGCCGACCCCCTCGCGCTGCCGCGCACGCGCACCGGCGCCCTCGTGCACGGCCCCGACGGCCTCTGGTTCGCCCAGCAGCCGGCCGACATCTCCGCCCTGCCGAACGACGCCCCCGCGGCCATGGCGGCCGCCGCCCGCGCCAACCCCGGCCTGACCATCGTCGCCCTCGGACCCCTCACCAACGTCGCCCGGGCCGTCGAGCGCTTCCCCGCCGACATGGCCGGGGTGCGCCTGGTGGCCCTCGGCGGCGCCCAGCGGGGCGGCAACCGCACGCCCGTAGCCGAGTTCAACATCTTCGCCGACCCCCACGCCCTCGCGGTCGTGCTCGCCGGCGACATGCGGGTCGAGCTGCTGACCCTCGACGCCTTCACCCAGGTGACGGTGGACCCACAGCGCTTTATCCGGCTCCTGAACCGCCGCGGCGATGCCGTCGGCGGGCTGCTCGCCCACGCCTTCGGACTCTACGTCCAGGCCCAGCAGCTGAACAACAGCTCGGGCCGCAACCCCATCCCCGACGCCGCCGCCGTGGTCTACGCCCTCCACCCCGAGCTCGGCAGCGCCCAGAGCGCCCTGGTCAAGGTGATCGCCGACGACGGCCTCGCCCGCGGCCAGACCCTGATCGCCACCGATCTGTCGTCGCGCATGCCGCTGATCGCCGGCGACGCCGAGCTCTCGTCCCTGGCCGACCAGGCTTTCACCCCCGGCTTCGACCTCAACGCGGCCCTGGGCGCCATCCTGATGCGCGAGCCCGACAACGCCCAGGCCGTCCTGGACGTGCAGGAGGGCGCGATGGTGCGCCTGGTCGAGCGGGGCCTGTTCCGCTGACGGCTCCCGGAGGGGGCGCCGGCGCGCCGGCGCCCCAGGCTTTGCCTTGCGCTCAATCTGGAAACGAGGACCCCATGCAACGGACCGTGGACCTGCTGCTGACCGACCTGCGCTACCTCCTCGCCGACCTCGGCAAGGACGGCGGACTGATGAGCCCTTCGATCTACGACACGGCCCAGGTCGCCCGCCTGGCGCCGCCGCCCGAGGGGCCCTGGCCCGCCCTGGCGTGGCTGCTCGACCAGCAGCGGCCCGACGGCGGCTGGGGCGAGCCGACGCTGCCCCGCTCGCGGGCCGTGCCCGCCCTCGCCGCCGTCCTCGCCCTCCTCGCCCACGAG
>DAOLDO010000180.1:0-6411 GCA_035327325.1 Chloroflexaceae bacterium
GATCACCGGCGCCGAGGC
Organism: Chloroflexaceae bacterium; assembly: GCA_035327325.1. Lineage (GTDB taxonomy): Bacteria > Chloroflexota > Chloroflexia > Chloroflexales > Chloroflexaceae > CAIWXH01. Next base: position 19 of record DAOLDO010000180.1, read on the forward strand.
CCGCCTCGAGCGGGTGGCCGCCGGCCTGGTCGCCCCCGCGCACGCGGGCGGCCTCGTGCGGCAGGAGCCGGCGTGGCGCAGCGTGCGCATCGGCGCGCCCGACCGGCCAACCTGGCTGCGGGTTGACCTCGACGCGATCGCGGCCAACGTCAGGCTGCTGCGGGCCGCCGCCGGCGCGCCGCTGATGGCCGTGCTCAAGGGCGACGCCTACGGCCACGGCGCGGTCAGGGTCGCCCGGGCCGCCCTCGGCGCCGGGGCCGACGCCCTGGCCGTGGCCACCCTCGGCGAGGGGCGGGCCCTGCGCGCCCAGGACATCGCGGCGCCGATCCTCGTGCTCGGCTACACGCCGCCCTGGCAGGCCGACGAGGCGGTGCGGCTGGGGCTGGCCTGCACGGTCTTCGACGACGACGGCGCCCAGGCCCTCGGCGCGGCGGCGACGGCCCAGGGCCGGCGGGCCGCCGTGCACGTCAAGGTTGACACAGGCATGGGCCGCCTGGGCCTGCCCGTGGCGGAGGTCGGGCCGTTCCTCGCGCGCCTGCGCGGGCTGCCGGGGCTCGATCTGGCCGGCATCTACACCCACTTCGCCTCGGCCGACGCCGCCGACCTGGGCGCGACTGAGGCCCAGCTCGCCCGCTTCGCCGCCCTGCTGCGCGAGCTGGAGGCCGCGGGGCTGCGGCCACCCCTGGCCCACGCCGCCAACAGCGCGGCGGCCCTGCGCCTGCCCGCCGCGCGCCTCGACATGGTGCGCCCCGGGATCGCCTGCTACGGACTCGCGCCCTCGCCCGACGCGCCGCTGCCGCCGGGCTTCCGCCCGGCCCTGAGCTTCCACAGCGAGGTCGCCCAGGTCAAGGCCCACCCGGCGGGCACGCCGATCTCGTACGGCGGCGCCTTCGTGACGGCGCGGCCCTCGCGCATCGCCACCATCCCCGTAGGCTACGCGGACGGACTGCGCCGCAGCCCGCCCTGGCGCGAGGTGCTGGTGCGCGGCCGGCGCGCCCCGGTGGTCGGGCGGATCTGCATGGACTACGCCATGGTGGACGTGACCGAGGTGGAGGGGGTGCGGCGGGGCGACGCCGTGGTGCTGATCGGCGGCCAGGGCGACGAGCGCATCGGCGCCGACGAGGTGGCCGGCTGGCTGGGCACGATCAGCTACGAGGTGGTCACGGGCATCCTGCCGCGCGTGCCGCGGGAGGTGGGGGAGGGGTGAGCCCCGCCCTCCCCGCCCGTCACTCCAGGCCGAGGTACTTCTTCTGGACCGCCTCGTTCTCGCGCAGGGCTCTGGCCTCGTCCTCGAGCACGATCGCGCCGCTCTGGAGCACGTAGCCCCTGTGGGCGATGCCGAGGGCCTGGAGAGCGTTCTGCTCGACGAGCAGCACCGTCATGCCCTGGCCGTTGATCGTCTGGATGATCTCGAAGATCTGCTCGACCAGGACGGGGGCGAGGCCCATGGAGGGCTCGTCGAGCAGCACCACCTGGGGGCGGGTCATCAGCGCCCGGCCGATGGCGAGCATCTGCTGCTCGCCGCCGGAGAGGGTGCCGCCCTTCTGCGAGGTACGCTCGCGCAGGCGTGGGAAGAGCGTGAAGACCCGCTCAAGGTCTTCGTGGTAGGCGGTGCTGCGCGTGTCGTGGAGGAAGGCGCCCATCTCGAGGTTCTCGAGCACGGTGAGGCGCGGGAAGATGCGGCGGCCCTCGGGGGACTGGGCGATGCCGAGCTTCACGATCTCGTGGGCGGGCACCTTGTCAATGCGCTGGCCGTTGAAGCGCACCTCGCCGGCGCGCGGCGTGAGCAGGCCGGAGATCGTGCGCAGGGTGGTGCTCTTGCCGGCCCCGTTCGAGCCGATCAGGGTCACGATCTCGCCCTTGTTGACGGCGATCGAAATGCCCTTGAGGGCGTGGATCTTCCCGTAGTACGTGTGGACGTTCTGCAGCTCAAGCAGGGCCATGGCACACCTTCATTAGGGCTCGGCGGTCAGGCTGACCGTGTAGATGACGGGGCCGCCGCGGCCGTCGCGGTTGCAGCCGGGGAAGCTGCGGTCGAGCAGCGAGCGGTAGTAGGCGACGTTGGTCAGGTTCGGGCGCTTGCGCCACTCGTAGACCACTTCGCGCGGGTAGCCCGTGGCCTGGTCGTACTGCACGCTCGTAGCCATCGCGCCGCGGCAGGCGCACATCGAGGGGTCGGGGTAGCAGTTGACCTGCTCGCGGTCGAGCTCGGCGATCCAGCTGAACAGGCGCGGCACGGTCCAGGTGGCGGGCATGCCGCAGGTATTGCTGACCGGCGTCACCGTCGTGCCGGCGGTCAGCATCTCCTGCTCGCAGGTGCCGAGGGGGGTCTGCTGGGTGACGCGCAGCCTGTAGCTGTCGAGGCCGTTGGCGGCCCAGAGGCGCCGGGCCTCGGCGAGGCCGCTGCCGGCCGAGGCCGGCTGGCGCAGGGCGGCCAGGGCGCCGAGGCTGAGCAGCAGGGCCAGGGCGGCCACAACGAGCCAGCGTCGCCGCCGCGGGGGCAACCAGGATCGGGCCGAGCTTCCGGCGGGGCTCCCTTCAGCCTTCATCCCGCATCCCTCATCCTTCCGGTCACGCCGCGTGGTCGGCGGCCCCCTTGCCGAGGTAGGCCTCGATCACGCGCGGGTTGCTCCGGATCACGGCGGCGTCGCCCTCGGCGATCTTGGTGCCGTAGTCGAGCACGGAGATGCGCTCGGAGATGGCCATGACCAGGCGCATATCGTGCTCGATCAGCACCACAGTGAGCTTGAGCTCGTCGCGCAGGCGCTGGATCAGGTCAGTTGCCTCGGCCGTCTCCTGGGGGTTCATGCCGGCTGTGGGCTCGTCGAGCAGGATGAGCCGCGGGTTGCCGGCCAGGGCGCGGGCGATCTCGAGGCGGCGCTGGTCGCCGTAGGGCAGGTTCTTGGCCAGCTCGTCGCGCTTCTCGTCCAGGCCGACGTAGGACAGGTGCGACCTGGCCTGCTCGCGGGCCTTCGCCTCCTCGCGGCGCACCCCGGGGGCGCGGGTGATGATCTGCCAGAACGGGGCGTGCAGGTGGGTGTGCATGCCGACCAGCACATTCTCCAGCACGGTCATATTGCCGAAGAGCCTGATGTTCTGGAAGGTGCGGCGCATCCCGAGGGCGGCGATCTGGTCGGGCCGGATGCCGGCGATCGGCTTGCCGTCGAACACGACGGTGCCCTTGTCGGGCTTGTAGATCCCGGTGAGGATGTTGAAGAAGGTCGTCTTGCCGGCGCCGTTGGGCCCGATCACGCTGACGATGCGGCCCTGCTCGACCGTCAGGGTCACGTCGTTCACCGCGGTGAGGCCGCCGAAGGTCTTGGTGATATTCTTCGCTTCCAGCAGGGTCACGGCGCACCTCTCAGGACTTCAGGCCGACCTCGGGCTCGGTGTCCGGGGTCTGGGGGTGGTCGAGCTCATCGTCCACGCTGGGGTCGCTGCTGTGGAGCTCCTCGCTGCGCCGCTCGTCGGGGAGGATGCCCTGGGGGCGGAAGATCATCATCACCACGAGCAGGATGCCGAAGAGCAGGCGCTGGTACTGGGTCGGGTCGAAGGTCGAGGGGATGGGGAAGCCGGCCCGCTGGGCGTCGCGCAGCACCGCGGCGGTGCGGGGCAGGATCTGCAGGTCGAGCATCGTCACCAGCACCGCGCCGAGCATGGCCCCCGGGATCGAGCCCATGCCGCCGAGGATGACCATGGCCAGGATATTGATCGAGCGCAGCAGGTCGAAGGTGGGCGGGTTGATGAACAGCTGCTTGGAGGCGAAGACCACGCCCATGGCCCCCGCGAACGAGGCGCCGACGGCGAAGGCGAGCAGCTTCATGCGCACCAGGGGGATGCCCTGGGCGATGGCGGCCATCTCGTCCTCGCGGATCGCCTCCCAGGCCCGGCCGATCCGCGAGCTCTTCAGGCGGCTGACCACCAGCAGCACCAGCAGCACGATCAGCAGCACGCTGAAGTAGAAGAACTGCTGGTAGAGCTGGTTGTCATTGAGGGTCACGCCGAGGCCGCGCACCGTCTCGGCCAGCACCAGGGGCGGGCGCGCGATGTCGCGGATACCCTGAGAGCCGTTGGTGATATTGACCGGCCGGTCGAGGTTGTTGGCCAGCACGCGGATCACCTCGCCGAGGCCGAGGGTCACGATCGCCAGGTAGTCGCCGCGCAAGCGCAGCACGGGCAGGCCGAGCAGCACGCCGAACACGCCGCCGACGGCCAGCCCGAGCAGCACGAACGGGTAGAACATGATCGGCGGCACGGGGCTCCAGGCCGGGTTGATCAGCGTGATCTGGGGCGTGCTGAGGATGCCCCACAGGTAGGCGCCCACGGCGAAGAAGGCCACGTAGCCAAGGTCGAGCAGGCCGGCGAAGCCGACCACCACGTTGAGCCCGAGGGCCAGGGCCACGAAGATCCCGGCCTGGGTGGCCACATCAATGTAGAACGGGTTGAGCGTGCCGAAGATCGGCAGCACCACCCCGAGCAGGGTCGCGGCCAGGGCGATCTTGAAGGCCCGCGCCACCTGCGAGCGGAAGACGAACAGCACCAGCAGCAGGAAGAAGACGAAGACCACATCGGTGTTGAGGCTGGTGCGCGGGTTGGTGAGCAGCAGCCAGCTGCACACCGCGGCGTAGAGCCCGAAGAAGGCGTAGGCGGACGGGCCGCGGCTCAAGGTCTCCTTGACCCGCTCCCAGGCGCTGGTCTGTGGTGACGTCGTCGCCATAGGGCTACACCTTGGTGGTCGTCGCCTCGCCGAGCAGGCCGGAGGGGCGGAAGATCAGGATGAGGATAAGCATGCTGAAGGCGACAATATCGGCATAGGCGGCGCCCGAGAACGCCCCGTCGGTGAACAGGCTCAGGTACGAGGCGACGAAGGCTTCGAGGAAGCCGAGCACGACCCCGCCCACCATCGCCCCGGTGATGTTGCCGATCCCGCCGAGCACCGCCGCCGTGAACGCCTTCAGCCCGGGGATGAAGCCCATGTACGGGTTCACCGCGCCGACGTTCATGCCGAACAGGGCGCCGGCGGCGCCGCCAAGGGCCCCGCCGATCAGGAAGGTCATGGCAATGATCCGGTTAACGTTGATGCCCATCAGGCTCGCCGTGGGCATGTCCTGGGCCGTGGCCCGGATCGCCTTGCCCAGGCGCGTCGCGTTCACCAGGTAGTTCAGGGCGATCAGCATCAGGATGGCCGCGGTGATAAAGATCAGGGCCTTGGGGCTGATGATAATCGGCACCGGCCGCTCGCCCAGGGTGATCTCGAACAGCGTGATCGGCCGCCCGAAGTCCGGGGTCTGGTAGCGCGCGTTGAAGCCGAGGGGGTCGCCGCCGGGGAAGTTGGTCATGAACAGGCGCGCCGAGTCCTGCAGCACCAGCGACACGCCGATCGCCGAGATCAGCGGCACCAGCCGGGGCGAGCCGCGCAGGGGCCTGTAGGCGATGCGCTCCACGGTGACGGCGAGCAGGCCGCTGACCACCATCCCGACGAGGACGACGATCACCACGAAGAGCAGCGGGTTGATGCTGTTGATGATCCCGGCCTGGGCCATAAAGTAGCCGACGTACGCGCCCACCACCCCGCCCACCATGAACAGCTCGCCGTGGGCGAAGTTGATGAACTCGAGCACGCCGTAGACCATGGTGTAGCCGAGGGCGATGGTTGCGAAGAGGAACCCGCGCACCAGCCCGTCAATGATCACCTGGGGCAGGATGGTGAGCACCCGGGCGAGTAGATCCGGCCGCGAGCCACTCTGCACCAGGGCCAGGAGGATGACGATCAGCCCGAGGACGACGGCCGCCCCGATGATGAAGAGCAGCAGCTGGAGGACGGGCCCCAGCACGGTGCGCAGCACCTCCCCGAGGGAGCGCTGGCCGGACGAGGACGTGGGAGATGCCTTTGCTTCCGCAGCCATAACCCTCACCAGAGTATCGCATCGCGCGGAAGGGGCTCCGCCGCGGCCTTGCCCCTTCCGCGCGATGTGGTCACACGTGCGGGGGGTGCTTCCCCCCGCGGGCCAGTCCGCCTACTGGGGCGGGGCGATGTCGAGCCGGGTCACCAGCTCGTTGGCGTTCCAGTCCTCCACGTTCGCCCGCAGCACGAAGTAGGTGGCCGTTTCGGGGTCGCCGTTCTCGTTGAACTCGTAGCCGCCGGTGATGCCCTGCAGCAGCGGCAGGCCGCGCACCGCCTCCACCACCTGCTCGCGGCTCGGCTTGCCGCTCGCGTCCACCGCCGCGCTCATCACGGCGCTCATGCACAGGTTGGCCGAGTCGTAGGCCTGGGCCGAGAAGGGCGGGGCGGCGTCGGTGTAGCCCGACTGGTAGTCGGTCGCGAACTGGGCGGCGTCGGGGAACTGGCTCACCGGGGCGGCCACCGAGGTGTAGTGCATGCCCTCGATCGCG
>DAOLDO010000180.1:6511-9404 GCA_035327325.1 Chloroflexaceae bacterium
CCGGTGCCGAGGGCGGCCTGCGGGCCGCTCAGCGGGCTCTGGGTCGCGATCTTGATCGTGCCGCCGGCCGCCGCCGGGGCGCTGGTGGGCTGGGTCGCGGGGGCCTCGGTGGCCTGGCCGGCGGGGGCCTCGGTGGCCGGGGCTGCGGGGGCGGTCGTGGGGGCCGCGGGGGCGCCGCCACAGGCCGCCAGCATGGCCGTGAGAAGGCCCACGAGGGCCAGCAAACTCAACGGTCGCTTCATGCCGCGTCACTCCTTGTCACAATGCGGGGAATCTGTACCGGGGAAGGGCGCGATCGTGCCGGTGGGGTGCCAGCCCTGGCCTGCGCCGGGCAGCGGGTACACGAGCGTCTAACACCTCCTTTCGGTGCCGCGGTCCCTGTCGGCGGGAAGGTATCGACACGTGAGCGCTGATCAGTCGGAGGCCGTGGTGTGGCCAGGCAGGACACCTCGCCGTGCATTATACAGACACTACCCGGTGATGGGAGCCGAGTCTACCGGATCGTTAAATGATTGTCAAGCGAACCATCGGGCGGTAGAATACGTGAGCGCCCCGAGGGACGGGCGCAGGCTCAGCTAGCAAGAGGTTCGATGGAGGAGCGCTCGCGCGGGATCCCGATGTGGCTCTGGGGCGCCCTGTTCGCCGCCCTGCTGATCGTGCTCAGCACCCGCGGCCGCCTGGCCCCCGGCAACGAGGCCCTGCGGGAGGTCTTCGCGGCCCAGCCGACGCCCGCCGGCCTGGCCCCCGGCTTCACCCTGCCCCAGCTTGACCTCGGGGCCCTCCCCGCCGAGCTGCAGGCGTCGGCCCGCGATCTGCTGGCCACCCTCGGCGCCGGCGGCGCCGGCCGCCCCGTGCAGCCCGCCGTCGAGACGCCGCGCCTGCGCGTCGAGGTCGCCGAGCTGCGCCCCGCCGAGGACGGCCTGCGCGTCCTCGGGGAGGTTACCAACATCAGCTCTGGCGCCCTGGAGGTGCCGATCAGCGCCTTCGAGCTGCGCGACAGCGCCGGGGCCTCCTACGTGGCCGGCGGTGGGGCCAGCGCGACCCTCAGGCCCGGCGAGAGCACGCCCCTCGAGCTGACCGTCCCCCTCCCCGCGGGCCGCGGCCTGCTCCTCGTGACCAACCTCCCCCCCGACCAGCCCGTCGAGCAGAAGCTGATCGTGGTCGAGACCCCGACGCCATGACCACCACCGTCGCCGAGCGCCTCGCCCGCGTCCGCGAGCGCATCGCCATGGCCGCCGCCCGCGCCGGCCGCAACCCCGCCGCGATCACCCTGGTCGCCGTCACCAAGACCCACCCCCCCGCGCTGATCGCCGAGGCCGTCGCCGCCGGGGCCACCGACCTGGGCGAGAACCGGGTCCAGGAGGCCGCGGCGAAGATCCCCGCCCTGGCCGGCGCCCTCAGCCCCCGCTGGCACCTGATCGGCCACCTCCAGCGCAACAAGGCCCGCCCCGCCGCCGAGCTGTTCGACCTGATTCACTCGGTGGATAGCCTGCGCCTGGCCGAGGCCCTGGCCCGCCACGCCGCCCCCGACCGCCGCCTGCCCGTCCTGCTCCAGGTCAACGTGAGCGGCGAGGCCAGCAAGGAGGGCTTCGACCTGCCGGGCGGCCCGGCCAACAGGGCCGGCCTCGACGCGCTGCTGCCCGCCGTCGAGGGCATCCTGGCCCTGCCCGGCCTCGAGGTCCGCGGCCTGATGACGATCGCGCCGATCGGCCCTACGCCCGAGGCGGCCCGGCCCACCTTCGCCGCCCTGCGCGAGCTGCGCGACGAGCTTGCCCGGCGCTACGCGTCGGCGCTCTGGGGCGAGCTCTCGATGGGCATGACCGACGACTTCGAGGCGGCGATCGCCGAGGGGGCGACGATCGTGCGGGTCGGTCGGGCGATCTTCGGCGAGCGGGGGTAGCCACCGCCGCCCAGCCGGCCGCGCCCGAACAAGAAAGCCGCGAGGTGCCCCCCAAGGCCCTCGCGGCTTTCTCTCTCCAGGACGCGGACACAGCCCAAGCATAGCCCGCCCGCGCCCCGCCGTCATCAGGGGGATCAGGTATTCCCGCGACCGGCGCGGGGGCGCCGGCTAGAGCAGGATGCTCACCGCGGCGACGGCGAAGAGGATCTGGACGCCGGCCGAGGCCACCTGGAGCAGCCGCGCGCCGACGGGCTCGCGGGCGTAGAGGGTCAGGCCGAGGCCGGTGTTGAGCAGGCCCAGGGCGGCCCCCGCCAGGGGCAGGAAGAGGATCTGGTGGCGCGGCGCGAAGGTCGCGGCGACGCCGACCGCGTCGCTGCGCAGGTCGAGCGTGGCCGGCAGCCCCGGGTAGATCGTCATGAGCCAGCCGAGGAGGGCCAGGTTGAGGGCCACGGCCGCGAGCAGGGCGGCGCGCACCACCCGGTCGTCCCAGAAGGCGTAGAAGAAGGCCCGGCCCGCCTCGACGCCGGGGGCGAGCTGCTGCACCGCGCCGAGGCGCCGGCGCTGCTCGAGGTCCTGCACGAACGCCTCGCTCTCCTGGGGGGAGATGGCGTACGAGTCGACCGCCGTGTGCAGCACCAGGGCCCGCTCTGTGGGCACCGTGGTGAAGCGGTGCAGGGTGCGCCCCCCTGGCAGAGTGGCGCGACCATGGAAGTAGCCGACGCCCCGCAGGGGCGCGGCGGTCGCGGCCACGCCCCTCTCGATGCTCTCGATCGCCTGGAGCGGCACCACGGCCCTGTTGCCGAGCCAGAAGATGTAGACGCCGTTGCGGTCCACCGCGTAGGCGAGGCTCAGGGCGGCCGAGACCCTGTAGGCCAGGGCGCCCGCGGCCGCCAGGAGGGCGAGGCAGGCTAGTCCCCGCAGGAAGAGGGCCCCGTCGATCGGCCACTCTTCCGGGGGCCTGGCGATGGCAGCGCCGATGGGGGCGGCCAGGTA
>DAOLDO010000181.1:0-9385 GCA_035327325.1 Chloroflexaceae bacterium
GGCCGACCGCCTCGGCGAGAGCCTGCAGGGCCGCGGCTACCTGGCCGAGGTGATCCACGGCGACCTGAGCCAGGCCATGCGCGAGCGGGTCATGAAGCGCTTCCGCGAGGGCCAGGCCGAGCTGCTTGTGGCGACCGACGTGGCCGCCCGCGGCCTCGACATCCCCGATGTGACCCACGTGATCAACTACGATGTGCCCGGCGACCCCGAGAGCTACGTGCACCGCATCGGGCGCACCGGCCGGGCGGGCCGCAAGGGCCTGGCGATCTCGCTGATCACCCCCCGCGAGCGCCGCCAGCTCAGCTACATCGAGCGGGTCACCCGCTCGCGCATCCAGCGCCAGAAGCTGCCCAGCCTGGCCGACGTGGCCGCCCGCCGCCGCGAGGCTTTCCGCGAGGCCCTGCGCGAGGTGCTCGAGGCCGGCGACCTCGACCCGTACCTGCTCATGGTCGAGGAGATGGCGACCAGCCACGACGCGACCGAGCTGGCCGCGGCGGCCTTCAAGCTGCTGCTCAACGAGGTCGAGCAGGAGGACACCCTGGTCTCGGTGGAGGGCGACGGGGCGGGCGCAGAGCCAGGCATGACCAGGCTCTTTCTCGACGTCGGGCGCTTCGACCGGGTGCGGCCGGCCGACATCGTCGGGGCGATCGCGAACGAGGTGGGCCTCCCCGGCAAGCAGATCGGCTCGATTGACATCTACGACCGCTTCGCCTTCGTCGAGGTGCCCAACGAGCAGGCCCAGCGCGTGGTGCGCGGGCTGGCCGGGGTCAGCCTGCGGGGCCGGCCGGTGAAGGTGTCGCTGGCCAAGCCCAAGGGGTAGGGCGGGGCGGGCCCGCCGTTGCAGGGGGCGCCCCTGCCACCCCGCCTGTGCCGGGGCTGCCGCCCCTGCCACCCCCTTTGTCTTGAGGGGGCCGCCGCAGGACCCCTCAAACTCCCCCGCGCAGGGCCTTCGGCCCTTGACCCTAAAAGCGCTAGCTCTGCGGTGCCGATAGCTGTGCGGTCATGCCCCGTGGGCGCTGCCGTTCAGGTCGCCTCGGCGCGGGTCGAGCCCATGGCCGGCGTGGGTGATCGGCCGCCCGGGGCCGAGTGCCAGCCGCCCGGCCGGGCGTCCGCCCGCGCCAATATATGTGCCGATCCTTAAGGACTGAGGCATGGCGGCAGGGGTGACCAGCGAGCAGAGCGCACAAATTGGGGGCCCCGGGGGCAGCGCCCCCGGGCGCGGGGGAGCGTGAGGGGGCGGGCGGCCGCCCCCTCACAAATAGCAGGGGTAGCAGGGGAAGCCCCTGCAAGCTACAGCCTGGCCACCCACGCCCGCAGCGCCCCCACGGTCGCCGCCGGCGCCTCGAGCATGGGCACGTGGCCCACCTGAGGCAGCATGGTCAGGGCGGCGCCGGGGAGCAGGCCGGCTAGCTCGTGCGCCAGCCGCGGCGGGGTGAGGGCGTCGCGCTCGCCGCAGACCACGGCGGCCGGGCAGCGCAGGGCCGGCAGGCGGGCCCTGGCGTCCCAGCCGTCGCAGGCCAGGAGGTCGGCGCGCAGCCGGGCCGGGTCGCGCCGGTACTCGGCCGCGGCGGCCGCGCGCATGTGGGCCGAGGGCTCGGGGTACATCGCGGCGACGAGCCGCTCGATCGCCGCCTCGGGCGCCTCGGCCAGGCCGGCGAGCAGGTCGGGCGCGACGCGCAGGCGCGCCCCCGCGCCGACCAGGGCCAGCCCCGCCACGCGCCCGGGCGCGGCGAGGGCGGCCTCGACCGCCGCCGCGGCGCCCATCGAGTGTCCGGCCAGGGCCGCCCGCTCCAGACCGAGGGCGTCGAGCAGGGCGAGCACGGCCGCGCCGTAGCCGGCGACCGTGGCCCCGCCCGCCGGCGCCGAGCGCCCGTGGCCCGGCAGGTCGGGCGCGACCACGCGGGCGACGTCGGCGAGGCCGGCGAGGGCGTGGCCCCAGTGGGTGTGGCTCCCGCCCGCGCCGTGCAGGCAGACCAGGGGCGGGCCCGCGCCGCGCGCGGCGTAGAAGAGGCCGGCGGCGAGGGGCACGGCTAGCCCATCACCTCGTCGGCGGCGGCGGCCAGGGCGAAGTCCTTCGCGGTCAGGCCGCCGGCGTCGTGGGTGGTGAGGGCCAGGGTGACCTTGTTGTAGCGGATGTCGATGTCGGGGTGGTGGCCGGCGGCCTCGGCCAGGAAGGCCACGTGGGTGACGAAGGCGACCGCTGAGGCGAAGCTGGGCAGCTTGTAGGTCTTCACGATCTCGTCGCCCCGGCGCGCCCAGCCGCCCAGGGACTCCAGCTGCGCCGCGACCTCGTCATCGCTCAGCCTGGACATCGCACGCTCCTTCAGTGTGTACGGCTTCGCCCGAAGTATACCATCAGGTGCGCCGGGGGGCCGCCGCGGGCGCGTGGCCCGACCCGGGCAGACGCGCGGCGGCCCCGGCCGCGACCACCGCGTAGATCACGGCGGTGGCCACGAACAGCCCGCGCAGGCCGAAGGCGGTGACGACGAGCGCGCCGACCACGGGCGCGAGGGCGCGGGCCCCGGCCACCAGCGAGTTGTCGAGCCCGTAGATCGCCCCCTCGCGCCCGCCCCCGCCGTAGCGGGCCAGCAGCGCGCCGAGGGCCGGCGTGACCCCGCCCCAGGCCGCCCCGCTCAGCACCTGCAGGGCGAGGAGCTGCCAGGGCGCCACCACGAGGGCCTGGGGCAGGTAGAGCAGGGCGGCCGCGGCGGCGCAGGCGATCAGCACCTGCTTGTGGCCCACCCGGTCGCCCAGGCGCCCGAAGTAGATCGCGGTGGCCGTGCCCGCCGCCGAGGCCAGCCCCACCACCAGCCCCGTAAAGGTGCCAAGGGCCGCCTCGCCCAGCATCAGGGTCTGGATGAACAGCGGGGTGAAGGGCAGCAGCATGGTGTGGGCCAGGCTGCTGAGGAAGCGCAGGCCGTAGGTCGGCAGCATGCCCCGCGCCGTGAGGATTGCGCGCCAGCCAGCCACCAGGCCCTGGCCCTTCGGCCGCGCGCCGGGGGCCGGGCGCCCGCCGCCGCGCACCCCGAAGGCCACCAGGAGCCCGGCCAGCGCCAGCAGCGCCGCCGTGAGGAAGAACGGCATCCTGTAGCCGTAGGCGTCGGCCAGCACGCCGCCCAGCATGGGCCCGGCCGACAGGCCGCCCCACAGGCCCATCTGCAGGATACCCATGGCGTAGCCCAGGCGCTCCTTCGGGGCCTCGGCGGCGAGCAGGGCGTTGGCGGCCGAGATCGTGCCGGTCAGGGCGCCCTGCACCGCCCGCAGCAGGGCCAGCTCCTCGGCCGAGCGGGCGAAGCCCATCAGCAGGAGCACCACGGCCCCGCCGAACATGGCCCGCTGGACCATCAGCTTGTGGCCCAGCCGGTCGGACAGCGAGCCCCACAGCGGCGAGGCGATCGCCATGGTGATCGCCTGGCTGCTGAAGACCATGCCGACCCAGAACTCGATGCCCAGCCCGGTGTTCGTGCCAAGCTCGGCCACGTACAGGGGCAGGAAGGGGAAGATCACCGCGAAGCCCACCGCCGAGATCAGCTGGGCCGCGAACATGATCCAGAGGGTCCTCTGCCAGCGGGCGCCGCTCATCGCCCGGTCACAGCCGGGGCAGCACGCTGGCCGCGAACTGCTCGAGGCGGTCGAGGTCGTCGAGCTCGAGCCACTGGACCATGACCCGCTGGACGCCGGCCGCGGCGAAGCGCCCGAGCTGCTCGGCCACCTCGCCCGCGGTGCCAACCAGGCCGCCGCGCTCCGCGAAGGCCGCCCGGTCGCGCCCGCCCAGCAGCGCCGCGACCTCGGCCTCGTCGCGCCCGTAGGCCGAGCCGGTCATCAGCGAGCGGCGCACGCTCGCCGGCTCGCGCCCGGCGCCCGCGAGCAGCCCGTCCAGCTCGGCGCTCAGCTCGGCGAAGCGGGCGGGCGGGATGAAGACGGCGTTCCACTCGTCGGCGAAGCGGGCGACCAGGGGCAGGGTGCGCCTCGGCCCGTTGCCGCCGATGATGATCGGCGGGCCGCCGGGGCGGGCCGGGCGCGGCAGCAGGACGGCATCGCGCAGGGTGTAGTAGTCGCCGCCGAAGCTCACCGGCTCGTCGCTGCGCAGCAGGCGCGTGATCACCTCGAGCCCCTCCTCGAAGCGGGCGAAGCGCGGGCCCACCTCGAGCAGCTGGTGGCCGAAGTTGCTGTGCTCGCGCTCCTGCCAGCCGGCCCCCAGGCCGAGCTGCAGCCGGCCGCCCGACAGGTCGTCCACGCCGGCGGCCATGCGGGCGGTCATGGTGGGCTCGCGGAACGAGACGGGCGAGACGATCGGGCCGAACTCGATGCGCGAGGTGTGCGAGGCCAGCCATGTCAGCGAGACCCACAGCTCCAGCGACTCCTTGTCGGGCGGGCTGCCGTTGGTGTAGTGGTCGGAGCGGTACAGGCCGGCGAAGCCCAGGTCCTCGGCGGCGCGGGCCAGGCGCTGCCAGCGGGGCCAGGTCAGGCCGTTCTGGCCCTCGATCATCAGCGCGACGTCCATCGGTCCTCCCTCGGTAGCGTCTCGCGCCCCGGGCCCGAGACCTGCTATAGTATACAGGAGTTGCGCCGGCCCGCGCCCCGGCGCCCCGCGCCCACGCCGACGGACCAGGAGCATGCCGCGCACCAAGCAAGCCCGCAGGCCCCGCGCCCTCGACGCGGCCCTCGCCACCTACCCGCTGGCCCTGGTGGGCCTCACGCTGCTGTCCCTGGCGGCGCCGCAGCGCGCCGGGGCCGTGGCCCTCGCCCAGGTCTTCGCCCACTTCCTCTTCGCGCCGGCCCTGCTGCTCGCCCCGCTCGCCCTGCGCCGCGGCATGTTCCTGCTGCGCACGGCCCTGGCGGCGGCCGCGGCCGTCTTCCTGCTGGTCTACCCGCCGGCCCTGAACCTCGGCGCGCCCGCGCCCCCGCCGGCCGCCCCGCGCCTGCGCGTGCTCTCGTGGAACGTGTTCGTCGGCGGGGTCTCGGCCGGGGCCCTGCGCGACGCCATCGCCGCCCACGAGCCCGACGTGGTCCTGCTCCAGGAGCTGCTCTGGGAGGAGATCGCCGGCGACCCCGCGCTGGCCGCCCGCTACCCCCACCAGCTGCTGCGCCCCGGACAGACGGCGCCGAGCCTGGCCATCCTCAGCCGCCACCCGATCGTCGAGTGGGGCGTGCCCGAGCTGCCCGGCCGCGGCTGGGACATGGAGCGGGTGGTCTGGGCCCGCCTCGACCTCGGCGGCCGCACGGTCGCGGTGGTCAACGCCCACCCCATCCCGCCGCGCACCGGCGGCGAGGGCTGCTCGCCCCTGCGCTGCTACAACACGGGCCCGCGCGACGCCCAGATCGCCGAGATGCGGGCCTTCGTGGGCGAGCTGGGCCGGCGCACCGGCGACCCGGTCCTGCTGGCCGGCGACATGAACGTCACCGAGCGCGAGGAGGCCTACTTCGACCTGAGCGCGGGGCTCGCCGACCTGCACCGCGCCGCCGGGGCGGGCTTCGGGGCCTCGTGGCGCCCGGCCTGGCTCGGCCTGCCGGCCGGCCTGCTCCGCATCGACTACATCCTCGTCGGCGAGGGCCTGCGGCCCCTGGGCCTCGCCACCGACTGCGCGCCCCGCGGCAGCGACCACTGCCTGCTCGTGGGGGAGGTGGCGCTCGAGGGGGCGCCCGCGGCGGGCGGGGGGTAGGGTGCGCGCAGCTGCCCTGGGGTTGGCGTAAGGGCGCCCCAGTGTGGGCGCCCACGCTGGGGCGCCCTTACGTCCCTTGGCCCGGCGGTGGGCGCTGCCGCTCAGGTCCCCCCGGCGCGCCCGCAGCCCTGGCCGGCGTTGTCGCCTCGTCCACCCAAAGCCGTGTGCCATGCCTGACAAGCGGCCCGAAGGCGCCAGAGGCCGTACCGATCCTTGAGGAATGAAGCATGACAACGGGCAGATAGGGCCAGCAGAGCTAGATCTTTTGGGGGTCGAGGGGGCAGCGCCCCCCGCGCGGGGGAGCTCGAGGGGGCCGGCGGCGGCCCCCTCGAAACAGGACGGAGTCTGAGGGAGCCCCCCCTCACACCTACGCTCGGAGAGCCCATGCTCCCATTCTTCGTCTACGGCACCCTGCGCCCGGGCGAGCACAACTACGCCCGCCTGCTCGCCGGCCGCACCTCGGCCGAGGCCCCCGCTGCACTCGCCGGCGCCGCACTCTTCACCGAGGGACCCTACCCCTTCCTCGTCACCGCGCCCGACCTCGCGGGCCCGGGCGACCTCGTGCGCGGCGACCTCGTGGCCCTGCCCCCGGCCCTCTACGGGCCCGTCCTCGCCCAGCTCGACGCGCTCGAGGGCTACGTGGCGGGCAGCGCGGCCAACCTGTACGAGCGGGTCGTGATCGAGGTGGCCGCCGCGGACGGCCCGCGCCGGGCCTGGGTCTACGTGGCGGGCGCCGCGGCCCTCGCCCGCATCCGATCCGGCGCTATGCGGCGCATCCCCGGCGGCGCGTGGCCGGGGCCAGCCGATCAAACGTAGCTCATACAGACGCGGCGGGCCCGGTGTGCTATCATGCCCCGGGTAGCGAAACGTGGTCGTTGTGACACGGTGGAGGGAGCCCCTTTGACGACTCAGCGTGTGGTGAAGGTCGGCCTGGCGCAGCTGCGCCTCAGCGCCGACCCCGACGAGAATATGGCCAGGGCCGTGGCCGGCGTGCGCGAGGCCGCCGCCCGGGGCGCCCAGGTCGTCTGCCTGCCCGAGCTCTTCCGCTCGCTCTACTTCTGCCAGAGCGAGGAGCATGTCAACTTCGCGCTGGCCGAGCCCGTGCCCGGACCCAGCACCGCGGCCCTGGGCGAGCTGGCCCGCGAGCTGGGCGTCGTGATCGTGGCCAGCCTGTTCGAGAAGCGGGCCGAGGGCCTCTACCACAACACCGCCGCGGTGATCGACGCCGACGGCAGCTACCTCGGCAAGTACCGCAAGATGCACATCCCCGACGACCCGCTCTTCTACGAGAAGTTCTACTTCACGCCGGGCGACCTGGGCTTCAAGGTCTTCCCCACCCGCTTCGGCCGGCTCGGCGTGCTGATCTGCTGGGACCAGTGGTACCCCGAGGGCGCCCGCCTCACCGCGCTGCGCGGCGCCGACATCCTCTTCTACCCCACGGCGATCGGCTGGCACCCGAGCGAGAAGGCCGAGCACGGCGCCGCCCAGCATCAGAGCTGGGAGCTGATCCAGCGCTCCCACGGCGTCGCCAACGGCTGTTACGTGGTCAGCGTGAACCGCACCGGCCACGAGGGCGAGCCGGAGGGCGGGATCGAGTTCTGGGGCCAGAGCTTCATCAGCGACCCCCAGGGCACCATCCTCGCCAAGGCCCCCGTGGGCGAGCCCGCGGTCCTCGTGCAGCCCCTCGACCTGGGCAAGCTCGACGTCCAGCGCACCCACTGGCCCTTCCTGCGCGACCGGCGCATTGACGCCTACGGCGAGATCACCAAGCGCTTCATTGACGAGTGAGTATGCAGACGCCACGCGCCCTCGGCTACCGCATGCCCGCCGAGTGGGCCCCCCACCAGGCTACATGGCTCTCGTGGCCCCACAAGGAGGCCAGCTGGCCCGGCAAGCTCGCGCGGGTGATCCCCGCCTACGCCGCCGCCGTCGCCGCCCTGGCCCGCTCCGAGCCGGTCCACCTCAACGTGGCCGACGAGGCCATGGAGCGGGCCGCCCGGGCCGCCCTGGCCGAGGCCGGGGCCGCGGGCGCCATCCACTTCCACCGCTTCCCCACCGACGACGCCTGGTGCCGCGACCACGGCGCGATCTTCGTGGTGCGCGACGAGAACCCGCGCCTCGCCGCCACCGACTGGGACTACAACGCCTGGGGCGGCAAGTACCCGCCCTTCGCCCTCGACGACGAGATCCCCCGCCAGATGGCCGCCTACCTCGACGTGCCCTGCTTCCCCGGCGGCATGGTCCTCGAGGGCGGCTCGATCGACGTGGACGGCAAGGGCCTCCTGCTCACCTCCGAGCAGTGCCTGCTCAACCCCAACCGCAACCCCCACCTGGGCCGCGAGCAGATCGAGGCCCGCCTGCGCGACTTCCTCGGCGCCGACAAGGTGCTCTGGCTCGGCGAGGGCATCGTCGGCGACGATACCGACGGCCATATTGACGACATCGCCCGCTTCGTCGCGCCCTCCACCGTCGTCGCCGCCGTCGAGGAGGACCCCAGGGACGAGAACTACCACCCGCTCCAGGAGAACCTGCGCCGCCTCGAGCTGATGACCGACCTGGCGGGCCGGCCCCTGACCGTACTCACCATTCCCATGCCGCCGCCCCTCGAGCACGAGGGCCAGCGCCTGCCGGCCAGCCACGCCAACTTCTACATCGCCAACAAGGTCGTGCTGCTGCCCATCTTCGGCGGCCCCTCGGACGAGCGGGCCGCCGCGGTGCTGCGTCGCTGCTTCCCCGAGCGCGAGGTGGTCGGCATCAACTGCACTGATGTCGTGTGGGGCCTGGGGGCGTGGCACTGCCTGACCCAGCAGGTGCCCGCCGTCGGCTGAGGCGCCGCGCCCCTACCCCTCGCTCGCGTCCAGCACCGCCTGGGCGATCTGCTCGCCCCGCCCCTGGGGCAGGTAGACGTAGCGACCGCCTAGCCAGGCGGCCAGCTGCTGGGCCTCGCCGCGGCTCACAAAGCTGCGCTGCGTGTCAATCACCACGGCCCCGATGCCCGCCGCCCGCAGGCGCCCGCTGAGGGTCTGCACCTCGAGGCGGGCCAGCTCCTGGCGGGCCTGGCGGTCGTGCGTGGGGTCGGGCCGCAGCGGCACGTTCGGTCGCCCGTCGGTGATCAGGACCAGGGTGGTGCGGTGGATGCCCCGCGCCCGCGCCTGCTCGGCCACCTGGTAGGACGCCAGCAGCGCCCCCGCCAGGGGCGTGCCCCCCCCCGTCGGCAGCACGTCGAGGGCCCGCTTGGCCAGCTCGACGCTCTGCGAGGGCGGCAGCAGCAGCTCGGCCCCATCGCCGCGGAAGGCCAGCAGGGCCACCTGGTCGCGGTGGACGTAGGCCTGCTGGAGCAGGGCGTTCACCGCGCCCTTGGCCTGGCGCATGCGGTGCAGCGCCATCGAGCCGCTCGCGTCCACCACGAAGCAGAACAGCGTGCCCGCCTTGCTGCGGTAGCGCTTGATGTGCAGATCGTCGGCCTTGAGCCTGATCGTCGCGGGGTGCGCCCGCCCCTCGGCCTTGCGCGACGGCTGCCACGGCGCCGCGGCCCGCAGCGTCGCCACGACGTCGAGGCGGCCCTGCCCCGGCATGCCCGGCACCGAACGGATGTGGCGCCCGCGGGCGCCCGAGGTCGCCCCGCGCGAGCCGCTGCGGCCGCTGCGGCGCACGGTGAAGGGCGTCTCGAGCACGTCGGGCGGCACCTCGGTCTCCATGGCCGCCAGGATCAGTTCCTCGAC
>DAOLDO010000182.1:0-9355 GCA_035327325.1 Chloroflexaceae bacterium
CAAGACAACAAAGCCGCGCCCCCCCCCCGCCTCCGGCAGGCCGGCCGCGGCCCGCCCCCTGTCGAGCGTGTTGACGCCTGCGGACCCCCCCCCCAGTTACGGGTGTGGCCCCGCCGTGCCCAGGCCCTGGTAGTCGGGCGCGGCGACCACGTAGCCCGCCGCCAGGAGCTGGCCCAGCCCTGGCAGCGTCGCCCCGTAGCTCGCGCCGTCAATCAGCGAGGGGCCGCAGTTCGGCGCCACCCCGACCGTGCCGTGGGCCCAGGCCACCACGGGCCGCCCCTCGGGCGGCGGCGGGCCGTCGGGGACGATCACCAGCCCGCTCACGGCCGCCGGCGCGCCGTCGTGCCCCGTGGACAGGTAGAGCACCCTGTGGGCGGTGGCCCCCGGGAAGAAGCCGGGCACCGGCTCGGCCCGCAGGACCGTCCCCGCCGGGCTGTCGGGCAGCGGCGCCGGCGGCGTGTAGAAAGGTCCCGGCGCCCCGGGCTGGGCCAGGCGCACCGCGACCACAAGGGCGACGGCGCCAAGGGCCGCGACGAGCCCCGCGACGGCGCCGGCCAGCCGCAGCCGGCGCAGCCAGCCGCCCCCGGTCGCGGGCTGCACCGCTGGGGCGCCCTCGCGCCGCCCCAGGGCGGCCCCGATCTGCCTCACGCCAAGGAGGACCAGCGCGAGCCCGAACAGCACCGCCATCAGCAGCACCGTGACCGCCGGCAGGCTCAGGGCCAGGACCCCGAAGATCAGCTGGGACAGGCCGACCAGCCCCAGCAGCAGCCGCTCGTCCCGGCCGCCCCTCAGGGCCAGGCCCGCCCGCGCCGCCCCGTTCACCAGCAGGGCGACCCCCGCGACCACGGCCAGGCCGCGGATCGTCAGCCCCGGCCACAGGGCCGCCAGGAGCGCGGCGCCGATCCAGAGCAGCCCCAGCAGCCGCGAGGCCCACGGTCGCTCGCCGGGCTCGCCGGCGCCAAACCCGCTCAGCCCCATCGCCAGCAGCCCGCCGATCGTCAGCCAGAGCAGCGCGGACAGCGACTGGAAGGGCCGCACGGTCAGCGCCGCCCCCACCAGCACACAGGCGACCCCGAGCACGAGCGAGGCCCACCAGGGCAGCCTGAGGGCGGTGAAGGTCTGTGAGTTGGTCATACGGTGTGTGTCTTGCTTCTACGCGGAGCCCGCCGCGCTCGGACTACCCAGGGTTCTCGCGAACGGCGCGCCGTATTATACGCCGTCGTCACGTCTACCGGCACCTTCTCTAGGACCCCCTCAGGCGCAACTCGTCACATTTCTGCGCACCGTTACGGATATACAAGCGTGGCCCCCGGGGGCATAATGGTCGGACACCGTCCGTCAACACGCGAGGAAGGAGACACCCCGATGGGAGCAGCGAAGCTCTCTGTCGAGCGCGTCTCGGGCTACTGCGCCCTGTGCGTCTCACGTTGCGGCTCGATCGCCGTCGTCGAGAACGGCCGCTTCGTCGCCCTCGAGCCGGACCCGTCCCACCCGACCGGCAAGGCCCTCTGCGCCAAGGGCCGCACCGCGCCCGAGCTCGTCTACCACCCCGACCGGCTGCTCTACCCCCTCAGGCGAACCCGCCCTAAGGGCGACCCGGACCCCGGCTGGCAGCGCGTCAGCTGGGACGAGGCCCTGGACGCGACCGCCGCCGCGCTCCGCCGGATCGCCGCGGCCCACGGCCCCGAGAGCGTCGTGTTCACCGTGGCCTCGCCCTCCACCTCGGCCTCGTCCGACTCGCTGGTCTGGATCGAGCGCCTGATGAACGCCTTCGGCAGCCCCAACGAGTCGGTCTCGATGGAGCTCTGCGGCTGGGGCCGCTTCGGCGCCACGGCCTACACCTACGGCGCCCCCGTCCCCGGCGGCTACATGCCCGACCTCGAGCGCGCCGGCTGCATCCTCTTCTGGGGCTACAACCCCAACCTGGCCCGCCTGGCCCACGCCGTCGCCACCAGCGAGGCCCTGCGTCGCGGCGCCCGCTTGATCGTGGTTGACCCCCGCCGCACAGGCCCCGCCCAGAAGGCCGACGTCTGGCTGCGCGTGCGGCCAGGCACCGACGGCGCCCTCGCCCTCGGCCTCGCCAACCTCATGATCGAGCGCGGCTGGTACGACCGCGCCTTCGTCCGCGACTGGACCAACGGGCCGCTGCTCGTGCGCGCCGACACCGGCCGCCTGCTCAGCGAGGCCGACCTCGACCCCGCGGGCGGCCCCCGGCGCTACGTTGCCTGGGACGAGGCCGCGGCCCGCCCGGTCGCCTACGACCCGGAGACCGGCGGCTACGACGACGGCGTCGCGCCGGCTCTCTTCGGCGAGTACACGCTCCAGACGCCCGGGGGCGACCTCGTGTGCCGGCCCGCCTTCGCCCTGGTGGCCGAGCTCTGCGGGCGCTACCCGCCCGAGCGCGTGGAGACGATCTGCGGCGTCGCGCCCCCCCAGGTCGAGGCCGCCGCCCGCCTGCTCTGGGAGGCGCGGCCGGTCGCCTACTACGCCTGGAGCGGCGTCGAGATGCAGTCGAACGCCACCCAGATCGCCCGCGCCATCGCCCAGCTCTACGCCCTGACCGGCAGCCTCGACGCCCCTGGCGGCAACGTGCTCTTCGCCCCCGTGCCCACCGCCGACATCAGCGGCGCCGACCTGCTGCCGCCCGAGCGGCGCGCGCGCACCCTCGGCCTCGCCGAGCGGCCCCTGGGCCCCGCCCGCTTCGGGCAGGTCACCTCCGACGAGATCTACCGCGGCATCCTGGCCGACCACCCCTACCCCGTGCGCGGCCTCGTCGGCTTCGGCGCCAACCTGCTGCTCGCCCACGCCGACGGCCGGCGCGGGCGCGAGGCCCTCGCGGCGCTCGACTTCTACGTCCACGCCGACCTCTTCATGAGCCCCACGGCCGAGCTGGCCGACATCGTGCTCCCCGTCGCCAGCGCCTTCGAGCGCGAGGCCCTCAGGCCCGGCTTCGAGGTCAGCCCCGAGGCCCAGGCCCACCTCCAGCTGCGGCCCCCCGTGGTCGCGCCCCGCGGCGAGGCCCGCTCCGACACCGCCATCGTCTTCGACATGGCCCGCCGGCTCGGCCTTGGCGCCCACTTCTGGGACGGCGACGTCGAGGCCGCCTACCGCCACCAGCTCGAGCCCTCCGGCGTCACCCTCGAGGCCCTGCGCGCGAGCCCGGGCGGCGTGCGGCTGCCGCTCCAGACCCGTCACCGCAAGTTCGCGGAGCGCGAGGGCGGCGCCCCCCGCGGCTTCGCCACCCCGACGCGCAAGGTCGAGCTGTACTCCGAGACCATGCTGGCCCACGGCTACCCGCCCCTCCCCGACTACGAGCCGCCCCTGGTCGGCCCGGCCTCCCGGCCCGACCTGCTCGAGCGCTTCCCGCTGATCCTCACCTGCGCCAAGCACGTCCTCTTCTGCGAGAGCCAGCACCGCGCCCTGCCCAGCCTGCGCCGCCGCGCCCCCGACCCCGAGGTCGAGCTCCACCCCGGCGCCGCGGCCGAGCGCGGCATCGCCCCCGGCGACTGGGTACGCATCGCGACCCCGCTGGGGAGCGTGCGGGCCCGCGCCCGCCTCAACCCCGACCTCGAGCCGAACGTCGTCTGCGGCCAGCACGGCTGGTGGCAGGGCTGCCCGGAGCTCGGCCTGCCCGGCCACGACCCGCTCGGGCCCGACGGGGCCAACTACAACCTGATCATCGGCAACGAGGCGATCGACCCCGTCAGCGGCTCCGTCCCGCACCGCGCCTACCTCTGCCAGCTCAGCCGCGCCGACTGAGCGGCCGCCCCGGCGCCGCTCACCAGAGGGCCAGCTGCACCGGCGCCCGCCGCCCGTCGAGCAGCACGAAGGGCGCCGCCCAGGCCGCGGTCACGCCAAGCCTGCGCAGCTGCTCAAGGTCGCGCAGCCTCGTCTCGCGGCGCGCCGCGATGATCTTATCGGCGCTCTTCGGCCCGATACCAGGGATGCGCAGCAGCTGGTGGCGGGGGGCCCGGTTCACCTCGACCGGCTCGTGGAGGTGGCGCTCGGCCCAGGCCTGCTTCGGGGTCCGGTCGCGCGGCAGCAGGCCCTGCTCGTCGAAGGGCAGCTCGTCGTAGCCGAAGCCGTAGTCGCGCAGCATGAACTCGGACTGGTAGAGCCGCAGCGCCCGCGCCGGGTCCTCGGCCGGCTGGTCGGCCAGGGGCGAGCGCTCGATCGGGTGGAAGGCCGAGTAGTAGGCCCGCCAGAGCCCCAGCTCGCGCTGGGCCCGCTGCACCGTCGCCAGCAGCTCGCGGTCGCTCTCGCCCACGGCGCCCACCACGAACTGGGTGGTCAGGCTGCGCGCGGCCCGCCGGCCCTCCTCGCGCGCCCGCCGCATCAGCTGGCTCGCCCAGGCCATGCGGCCCCACATGCTCTCGGCGAACTCCTTGTCGGGGGCGAGGGCCGCCAGCCGCTCCTGGCTCGGCGCCTCCAGGTTCAGGCTCACCCGGTCGGCCAGCTCCACGGCGCGCTCGATCAGGTCGTAGCTCGCGCCGGGGATCAGCTTCAGGTGGATGTAGCCCGTGTAGCCCTCCCTCAGGCGCAGCCGCTCCACCGTGCCGAGCATCTTCTCCATGGTCGTGTCGGCGTCCGGCACGATCCCCGACGAGAGGAACAGCCCCTCGGCCCGCCGCGCCCGGCTCAGGCTGAGAAAGGTGGTCGCCAGCTCGTCCGGCTTGAAGGTCGTACGCCGGCGCCGGATCGCGCAGCTCGTGAAGCAGTACTTACAGGCGAAGCGGCAGGCGTTCGTCTGCAGCACCTTGAACAGCCGCGTCGTGCCGCCGCCCTCGCGCTTCGCGTCGTAGAGGAAACCCGTCGCGTGCCCGATCCCCTCGCCAATGCTCGCCGTCGCCGGCGGCGCCGCCACCTCGTCGGCCGCCTCCTCGGCAAGGATCGCCAGCTTCTCCTGGGCGCCCGGCTCGATCACCACCGCCGTCATCGCCGCCCCTCCTCGCGCACAGATGTGTCACTTATTGTAGCACATCAGTGCAACGGCGATCGGTGGTACAGTAGGGGCCGCCGATCCGGGCCCCCTGTGCGCGTGGTCATAGCTACGAACAGGACCAGGGTCATACCCCGCTGGTATAGGCTTGGAAGAGGTCGCGTGGTAAGATGAGCCGCACCACAGGCCCTGCGTGCGGCCAGGAGCAGACAGGAGCCCAGCATGTCGCCCGAACGCCTTTCGCGCCGAGTCCGTGGCATCCCGCCGTCAGGGATCCGCCGCTTTTTCGACATCGCGGCCACCATGCCCGATGTGATCTCCCTCGGCGTCGGCGAGCCCGACTTCATCACGCCGGGCCCGATCCGCGCGGCCGGCCAGCGCTCGATCGACCAGACCACGGCCTACACTTCGAACTCCGGCCTCAAGGAGCTGCGTGTCGCCGTCGCCGCCCACCTCACCATGCGCTACGGCGCCGACTACGACCCCGAGGGCGAGCTGCTCATGACCGTCGGCGTCAGCGAGGCGATGATGGCCGTCGCCCTGGCCCTCCTCGACCCCGGCGACGAGGTGCTCATGCCCGAGCCCTGCTTCGTCGCCTACCCCGCCTGCGTGCAGCTCGCCGATGCGAAGCCCGTCTACGTGCCCACCCGCGTCGAGGACGGCTTCCAGGTCACCGGCGCCGCTCTCGAGGCCGCCATCACCCCCCGCACCAGGGCTATCCTGATCGGCTACCCCAACAATCCCACCGGCGCCGTCCTCTCCCCCGAGCGCATGCGCGAGGTCGCCGCGGTCGCCGAGCGCCACGACCTGATCGTGATCTCCGACGAGATCTACGACCGCCTGGTCTACGGCGTCGAGCACACCTGCTTCGCCGCCCTCCCCGGCATGCGCGAGCGCACCGTGCTCCTCGGCGGCTTCTCGAAGGCCTACGCGATGACCGGCTGGCGCCTCGGCTGGCTCGCCGCCCCCGAGGAGATCGCCGCCGCCGCGCGCAAGGTCCACCAGTACGCCATTATGTCGGCCCCGACCATGAGCCAGTACGCCGGCCTCGAGGCCCTCCGCTTCGGCGAGGAGAGCGTCCAGGCCATGGTGGCCGAGTACGACCGCCGCCGCAGGGTGATCGTCCAGGGCTTCAACAGCATCGGCCTGAAGACCTTCGAGCCCCAGGGCGCCTTCTACGCCTTCCCGTCCATCGCCCACCTCGGCCTCTCCAGCGAGGAGTTCTGCGGCCGCCTGCTCGCCGAGCAGCAGGTGGCCGTCATCCCCGGCGACGCCTTCGGCCCCAGCGGGGCCGGCTTCGTGAGGGCCTGCTACGCCACCTCCATGGACAAGATCGAGGAGGCCCTCGAGCGCGTCGAGCGCTTCGTCCGCCGTATCTCGTAGGCGCGCCCCGCGCCGCCCGAAGGCCGCCACGACGTGAGCGACCAGCTTCGTGCCAGACACGATCACGCGAGGAGGAACCAGCCGATGCCCGCCGAGCTCACGAGCCAGCCCGCCCAGCCCGCCCGCGAGGCCGAGCCCGCTATGGTCAGCGGCGAGATCCGCTGCGCCCTCACCGGCAAGATCCTGTCGCCCGACGAGGCGTACTGGGCCCCGCCCGTGATCACCGCCCGCGAGCTCGTCGCCACCGTCGTCAGGACTCTGCTCACCGCGCCCGGCAACCTCGGCCAGATCCTCCTCGGCGAGCTCCCCAACGTCCCCTACGCCCCCGAGGCCCGCCCCCAGCTCGCCGCCCGCCGCTCCCCCGAGCAGCTCAAGCTGATCGCCCTCCTCCTCCTCCTCGCCGCCCTCCTCGTCATCCCAATCGTGATGATGGTCTCCTAGACCGACACCGCCCTAAACAGAAGCCCCTCCTGCCAGGCAGGAGGGGCTCGCCGCTGTCATAGCTATGTCTGGCACAGCTAACGCCGCGCATATTAGGATCTGTTTGGAGCGCAGCTTCCCTAGCAGGGTGTAAAGTTTTATCGGCAAAGAATCAAGAAACCTCACATTGCTGTGAGGCTTCCTGCCGCCGTACTGGCGGGCCCGACGGGATTCGAACCCGCGACCTCCACCTTGACAGGGTGGCATCCTAACCGCTAGACTACGGGCCCGTGAAGTTGGTGACCCCAGCGGGATTCGAACCCGCGATCTCCACCTTGAGAGGGTGGCGTCCTAGGCCGCTAGACGATGGGGCCGCCCTCACGACGTTGGAGAGTATAGCACACCTCTCCGAAACATGCAAATCCGCCCCCGGTCAGGCTTGCGGGGCGCCAGGACGACCGAGCCGGCCGCACGGCGCCCCGCGCCGCTACCTGCTCGCGGCCGCCGAGGCGAGCTCGAGCGCCCGGGCCAGCTGCACGTCCTCGCTCTCGCGCAGGGCGGCCGCGTCGAGCTCCGCGGCCTCGGCGGGCGACATGGGCGCCACGTCGATCGGCAGCGCCACCCGCTCGTCTGGCACGATGCCCTGCCCGCGGATCTGGCGCCCGTCCGGCGTGAGCCACTCCTGGGTGCCCAGCAGCAGCCGGCTGCCGTCGCTCAGGCGGTACGGCGTCAGCACCGTCCCCGTGCCGAAGGTCGTCTCGCCGACCAGGGTGGCCCGGCCCGCCACCTGCAGCGCCCCCGAGACGATCTCGGCCGAGCTGGCCGAGCCCTCGTTGACCAGCACCACCAGGGGCACGTCGAGGGCCACGCCGCCGCGGCGCGCCCCCGTCACCTCCTGTCGGCCCTCGCGGTCCTCCTCGAGCAGCACCGTGGTGCCCTCGGGCAGGAACTGGCTCGCCACCTCGACCGCCTGGTCGAGCAGACCGCCCGGGTTGTTGCGCATGTCGAGGATGACCGCCCGCGCGCCCTGGTCCTGGGCCTCGCCAAGGGCCGCCCTCAGCTCGCGGCCCGCGTCGTCGTCGAACGAGGCCAGCCGGATCAGGGCGATGCCACTGTCCAGCAGGCGCCAGCTGACGCTCGGCACCACCACTTGCGCCCGCGTGATCGTGATCTCGACCGGCTGCTCGGCGTCGGGGTGCAGTACGGTCAGGGTCACCTGCGTGCCGCCCGGGCCCTTCACGGCCCGCTGCAGGTCGCCCACCGTCCAGCCGCTCGTCGACTCGCCGTCCACGGCCAGGATCTGGTCGCCGGCGCGCAGGCCAGCCGCCTCGGCGGGCGAGCCCTCGATCGGCGCTACGATCATCGTCTGGCCGTCGCGCACATCAATATAGGCCCCGATGCCCTCGAACGAGCCCCGCAGCTGCTCGTCCCACTCGCGGGCCTCCTCGGCGGTCAGAAAGCGCGTGTGCCCGCTGTCGCCCAGGGTGTCGAGCATCCCGTTGACCGCCCCGGCCGTCATGCTGTCGGGGGCGGCCGCCTCGGGCTCCACGTAGCGCTCCCGCGCCAGCTCCCACGCCTCCCAGAAGACCGCGAACTCCGCGCAGACATCCTCGCTCTCCGGGCAGGCGGGCGCGGGGCGGTTGATCATGAGGCCGCCCAGGAGGCCGGCCCCCGCGCCAAGGGCCAGGGTTATGCCAAGCAGCGTCGCGACCGCCCATAGGGGCAGACGCGCGCGGAGAATCTCGCCAGGTGACTCGTTCATCGTCGGGACGCTCTCCCTCACATTGTTAAACCTGAAAATCAGTATAGCATCCCGCCATGGCCCCTGGGATGAGAGGGCGGTAAATCTCCGCCCTGAGGCGGGGCGCCCGGCGCAGCCCCTGTGGTATAGTGTCCCTGCCGCGCCCCGGGCCCGCCCGCTGCCGGCTGTGTTCCCGCCCGAGCAAGGAGCCTGAAGTGGAAGCCACCCCCGCCACGATCGTGACCCGTTTCTAGCGCGGCGGCGTCTGCACGCCTCCGCCCAGGAGGCCCCCCATGCTTCAGGTTCACGGGCTGCGCAAATCCTTCGGCGCGGCCACCATCCTCTCCGCGGTCAGCTTCTCCCTCAACGACGGCGAGCACGTCGGCCTGATCGGCCCCAACGGCGCCGGCAAGACGACCCTGCTGCGCATCATCACAGGGCGCGAGTCGCCCGACGCCGGCGCCGTCGCCCTCGCCCCCGGCGCCACGCTCGGCTTCCTCGCCCAGTCCTTCGACGCGAGCCTGGGCGCCACGGTCGGCGCGGCCGTCGCCGCCGCACTCGGCCCCTATAGCGCCGCCGAGGCCGAGCTCACCCATGCCGCCGAGGCGATGGCCGGCGCCTCGGGCGAGGGCCTGGACGCCGCCATGGCCCGCTTCGAGCAGGCCACGGCTCGCTTCGAGGCCCTCGGCGGCTACGAGCGCGAGCCCCGCGCCCGCGCCGTCCTCACCGGCCTCGGCCTGGGCGACGTCGCGCCCGACACGCCCGTCGCCGCCCTCAGCGGGGGCCAGAAGACCCGCCTCGGCCTCGCCACGCTCCTGCTCGCCGAGCCCGACCTGCTGCTGCTCGACGAGCCGACCAACCACCTCGACGTC
>DAOLDO010000183.1:0-9334 GCA_035327325.1 Chloroflexaceae bacterium
GATCGTGTGGACCTCTCCGATGTCGAAGGGCTTGACGATGTAGTACTGGCCCTGGACCTCGCCCAGGCCGCGCAGGCGGTCGGCGCGCTCGCCGCGGGCCGTCAGGAAGATGATCGGGATGTGGCGCGTGCGCGGGCTCGCCCGCAGGGCCTTGCCGATCTCGTAGCCCTCCATGTCTGGCAGGTTCACGTCGAGGAGGGCCAGGTTCGGCGGCGTCTTGCTGCAGATCTCGAGGGCAGCCGAGCCGCGCATGGCGGTGTAGACCTCGTAGCCCTGCGACGTGAAGTAGATCTTGAGCAGGCTCGAGATATCGGGCTGGTCCTCGACGACCAGAATACGCTCTTTGCTCACCGGTCTGTCCTCCTCGCCCTGGCGGCGACACCAGCTGTGGGGCGGTCGTGCACGAAAGCGTCGTCGTCCAGCCTGGGCGCCTCGTCCCAGTCGGCGGCCGGGTCGTAGTACACATTCGGCCAGTGGTAGATCACTCGCCGCGGCTCGCCGCTGGCCTCGTCAATGTCGTCGAGGTCGTGGCCGGGGACGGTCTTCCGGATCAGATTCTTCTCATTGTCGAAGATTATAACAGCATTTGATTCGATCATGCGACCAGGGTAGATGATGAAGCCGCTGCCCATCTTCACGTTATGCCCCACGGCCGAGCCGAGCACCGGCAGGTTCACCTCGACCGGCTGGCCGTGGTGCAGCACCTTGATCGGCTCGTTCTGCAGGTTGAAGTCGGTGAAGCAGTTGTTGGCCCCGATAAAGGTGTTGCGCCCGACCACCGTCAGCTGCAGGGTCGAGTTCTGGGCCACCATGCTGTTCTCCATCAGTGTGGTCATGAACAGCCCGGCGTTGAACGGCAGGAAGCAACGGTCGCTCACGACGCTGAGCATCACCTGGCTGCCCTGCATGATGTTCACATTGTTGCCGATGATGCTGTTGGCGATCACCACGCCCGGGCCGATGTAGACGTTGTCGCCGATCGTCGTCGGACCGTGGATGGTCGCCGAAGGGTCGATCGAGCAGTTCTTGCCCACCTTCACCAGGGCCGGCGAGGCCAGGAAGTGGTTGCGCCACATCTCCTTGAGCGGGTTCAGGCGCATCAGGATCGAGGCCGCCGCGAAGCTGAGCTTCGCGGGGAAGATCCGCCAGTCCTCCGCCGTCCACCTGAAGAGCTCGCGCAGGCGCGCACGGCCCATCTTCACATCCTGCGCCGCCGCCTGCGAGAAGACCCCCATCAGCACGTTGGCCATAAAGACGTGGACCCAGCTCTCGATCGAGAGGAAGGCTCGCAGCGGGATCTGGTAGGTCAGGTCGCCCTTCGAGGCCATATAGCTGGGGATGTGGTAGTACCCCATCTCGTGCGAGAGCGTGTCGATCATCAGGGGGGTCAGCTCGGCGCTCGGGCCGTCGGGGAAGTAGTACAGCTCGGCCAGGTAGACGTCGCCGCGGCGCTCCTCGCCGTCGGCCAGGTAGGCCACGTCGTCCCGGCGCACGATGCCCCGGCAGAGTTGCAGCGCATGGCGCTCGATGCTCGGGTCGCCCCGCACTCCGGCGGCCGGGTTGCTGGCCCTGAAGGCGATCTGGCAGGGCCGCCCCGCCGCCCGCGCCGCGCCGATGAAGGCGTCAACCAGGGCCCCGTTGAAGAAGAGGTTGTTGCGGTGGACCAGCAGCTCGCGGTCGTTGGTCGGGGGGTGCGCGAACAGCTCGTCAATCGAGTCGATCTCGCTGCTGCCCTTGCAGTGGGCCTTGAGCAGGTCGCGCTGGAGCAGCCAGAGGGGCTTGTTTAGCAGGCGCAGATCGCGCGCGGGCTCGGCGAATGGGGCGATGAGGGTCTGGTCTCGTATGATGATCCGCTCCATCCACGGCCCCTTTCAGCGACCAGAGCGACGGTCACAGGCGCGAAGGACCCCCACATGTTTTGGCCCATTCACTACTATAGAGTGTAGCGATGGGCGCCTACAAGCGGGGGAGATTACAGCTGCATTACGGGAAACAGTCGGGGTTTCAGCGGTGGGCGCTGGCGCGTATTGTACACCATCGCCCTGCCGGAATCAACGCGCCCGGGCGCCACTTCCGGGGGCCCGCAAAGCCTTTTACAGGGCCAACTTCGGCCGCAGGGCGGCGCCCGTGTGCGACCCTGCGGCCGCGGCGATCTGCTCGGGCGTGCCCATGGCTACCAGGCGCCCGCCGCCGCTGCCGCCCTCGGGGCCGATGTCGATCAGCCAGTCCGCCGACTTGATCACGTCGAGGTTATGCTCGATCACCAGCACCGTGTTGCCGGCCTCGACCAGACGCTGCAGCACGCTCAGCAGGCGCTCGATGTCGGCGAAGTGCAGGCCGGTGGTCGGCTCGTCGAGGATGTAGAGCGTGCGGCCCGTCGAGCGGCGCGCCAGCTCGCCGGCCAGCTTGATGCGCTGGGCCTCGCCCCCCGAGAGCGTGGTAGCCGGCTGGCCCAGCTTGATGTAGCCCAGGCCCACGTCGAGCAGGGTCTGGAGCTTCTCGTGGATCGCCGGCACCCGCTCGAAGAAGCGCTCGGCCTCGGCCACGGTCATGTCCAGCACCTCGGCGATGTTCTTGTCTCGGAAGCGGATATCCAGCGTCTCGCGGTTGTAGCGCGCCCCGCCGCAGACCTCGCAGGGCACGAACAGGTCGGCCAGGAACTGCATCTCGACCTGGATCAGCCCTTCGCCGCCGCAGGCCTCGCAGCGCCCGCCCTTCACGTTGAAGCTGAAGCGCGAGGCGTCGTAGCCGCGGGCCTTGGCCTCCGTGGTCGCGGCGAACAGGTTGCGGATCGGGTCGAAGACCTTGGTGTAGGTGGCCGGGTTCGAGCGGGGCGTGCGCCCGATCGCGCTCTGGTCAATCGCGATGATCTTGTCGAGGTGCTCGACCCCGTAGAGCGCGTCGTGGGCCCCGGCGCGCACCCTGGCCCCGTGGAGCAGCTGGGCCAGGCGCGGGTAGAGCGTGTCAATCACCAGGCTGCTCTTGCCGCTGCCGCTCACGCCGGTCACGCAGATCAGCGTGCCCAGGGGCAGGCGCACGTCAATGCCCTGCAGGTTGTGCTCGCGGGCGCCCCGCAGCTCGAGGCTCCTGCCGCTGCCGCGGCGCCTGGCCGCCGGCACGGCGATCGAGCGGCGCCCGCTCAGGTACTGGCCGGTCAGCGAGCTCGGCTCGGCGAGCACCTCCTCCAGGGGGCCGCTGGCCAGCAGCCGTCCGCCCTCGGCGCCCGCCCCGGGGCCGATGTCCACCACCCAGTCGGCAGCGCGGATCGTCTCCTCGTCGTGCTCGACCACCAGCACGCTGTTGCCCAGGTCGCGCAGGCGCAGCAGGGTCGCCAGCAGGCGCCCGTGATCCCGCGGGTGCAGCCCGATGCTCGGCTCGTCCAGCACGTAGAGCACTCCCGACAGCCCCGCCCCCACCTGCGTCGCCAGCCTGATGCGCTGGCTCTCGCCGCCGCTCAGCGTGGTGGCCGCCCGGTCCAGCTCGAGGTAGCCCAGGCCCACATCGCCCAGAAAGCTTAACCTGGATTTAACCTCTTTCAGGATCGGCTGGGCGATCATACGCTCGCGCTGGGTCAGGCCGGCCTCGGCGGGCTGGCCGTCATCTGCGCCGCTCGCCTTGCGCGCCACTCCCGTCCTCCCGGCCTCCTCGAGCAGCACCGCGGCCCAGGGGATGGCCTGGGCGACCGTCAGGCGGGCCACGTCGGCGATGATCCTGCCGGCGACGGTCACGGCCAGAACCTCGGGGCGCAGGCGGGCGCCGCCGCAGGCCGGGCATGTGCGCGGGGTCATGTAGGCCGCCACGGCCTCGCGGTCGGCCTCGTCCTTCGCCTCGGCGTGACGCTTGCGCAGGCTCGGGATGACCCCCTCGAAGGCGCCCTGGACCTCGCGCTGCTTGCCGCCGACGTGGTAGCGCAGGGTCAGCACGTCGCCGTTGGTGCCGTAGAGCACGGCGCCCACAGCCTCGGGGGGGAGGGCCCGCACCGGCGTGTCGAGCGAGAAGCCCATGTGGTCGGCCAGCGAGCCGAGCATGTCCTCGTAGTAGCGGCGGCTCGCCCGCTCGCCCTCGCTCCACGGCGCCACGGCGCCCTCGCGCAGCGACTTCTCGCGGTCGGGGATGACCAGGGCCGGGTCCACCTCGAGCACCGTGCCCAGGCCGCCGCAGGTCGGGCAGGCGCCGTGGGGGCTGTTGAACGAGAAGTCGCGCGGCTCCAGGCTGCCCAGGCTGACCGGACCGTGGACGGGGCAGGCGTACTGCTCGGAGAAGGCCAGGGTCGCGCCGCCCACCACATGGACGCCGAGCAGGCCCCCGGCGAGCTTCAGGGCCGTCTCCACCGAGTCGGTCAGGCGCACCCGGTCGGGGTGGTCGCCCAAGGACGAAGGGCCAGGGCCCAAAGAGGACGGCTGATGCTCAGCTGTGCCACCGTGGTCAGTGGCGCTTGGTCTTTGGTCTTTGGTCTTTGGTCCAGGCTCGACCTGCTGATGCCGAATCACCAGGCGGTCCACCACCACCTCAATAGTGTGATTGCGGTACTTCTCGAGCTTGATCGGCTCGTCCAGCTCGCGCACCTCGCCGTCCACCCGCACGCGCACGAAGCCGCGCCGGCGGGCGTCGTCGAGGGCGGCCTGGTGCTCGCCCTTGCGGTCGCGCACCACGGGCGCCAGCACGAGGATGCGGCTGCCGTCGGGCAGGGCCAGGATGGCGTCAACCATTTGCTGGGGCGTCTGGCGGGCCAGGGGGCGGCCGCACTCGGCGCAGTGGGGGCGGCCCACCCGGGCGTAGAGCAGGCGCAGGAAGTCGTAGATCTCGGTCACCGTGCCCACCGTCGAGCGCGGGTTGCGGCTGCCGCTCTTCTGGTCAATCGCGATCGCTGGCGAGAGGCCGTCAATGCTGTCCACGTCGGGCTTCTCGAGCTGGCCGAGGAACTGCCTGGCGTAGGTCGAGAGGCTCTCGACATAGCGCCGCTGGCCCTCGGCGAAGATTGTGTCGAAGGCCAGGGTGCTTTTGCCCGAGCCCGAGAGTCCGGTGATCACCACCAGCCTGTTGCGCGGCAGGCGGACGTCAATCTCCTTCAAGTTGTGCTCGCGGGCCCCGCGAACCACGATCCAGTCCATGGCGCTGCCTGCTCCTGCGGCGCCGCCCCTCCGCGGCACATTGACCAGGGATCATAGCACACAATCACCCGCCGCGCGCCGCCCCGCGAACGCCCCCGGGTCGTACGACCCGTACCGGGGAATGACTATCATTCTCAGGACTTTGGTAACGTTGCTTCTCCCTTTAATTAATTTTATACTTTTCCCAAGGCCAGGACATTCGCCCAGCACACTACAGGTAAAGGAGCGGAGCCTTATGGCGTTGACACGACGGGGTCTGATCCGGGGGAGCACGTCGGTGGCCCTGACGGCCGTAGCCGCGCCGATGGTGCGCGAGCCGGCACCGGCCCTGGCCGGCGCATGCCAGATCCTTCCCCAGGCGTCACCTGCCACCATCGCCCTCAACCGGCTCTCCTACGGCAGCAGCCCCAGGGACGCGGCGGCCTTCGCCGCCCTGGGCGCCACGCCCGACGAGCGCTACGAGGCGTGGGTGGCCCAGCAGCTCAACCCGGCCGCCATTGACGACAGCGCCTGCGACCAGCGCCTCGCCGCCGCCAGGCTCAAGATCAGGTACACCGGCCTCAGCGAGGTCCGCCCCCTCAGCCTGCTGGGCGCGCCTCTGAGCACCCTCTGGGCCCTTGAGAGCCACCCCGAGTGGACCGAGCGCAACCGGCCCTACGACGAGGTGCGCGCGGCCACCTGGATCAGGGCCGTCTACAGTCGGCGCCAGCTCTTCGAGGTCCTGGTGGACTTCTGGCACAACCACTTCAACGTGCGTGCCAGCTCGGACGGCGCCATCCTGGCCACCTGGCCCCTCTACGACCGCATCATACGCGCCCACGCCCTCGGCAACTTCCGCGTCTTCGTCGAGGAGGTCGGCAAGAGCGTGGCGATGATGCTCTACCTCGACAACGCCAGCAACAGGGCCGCCGGCGGCGAGGGCGGCAACGAGAACTACGCCCGCGAGTTGTTCGAGCTCCACACCCTCGGCTCCGACAACTACCTGAAGTTCTACAACGACCGCGGGCAGATCCCCACCGTCAGCTACGGCGGGCAGACCTACGCCGCGGGCTATATTGACGACGACGTCTACGAGGCGTCGCGCTGTCTCACCGGCTGGACGATCGCCAACGGCCGCGACGGGCGCCCCGACACGGGCGAGTTCTTCTACAAGGCCGACTGGCACGACACCTACCCCAAGACCGTCCTGGCCAACAGGCCCATGCCCGGCGTGGCGCCGGCGCCCAACGTCCCCGCCCGCCAGGCCGCCCTCAAGGACGGCCGCGACGTCTTCGACCTGCTCTGCAACCACCCGGGCACCGCCCGCCACCTCTGCACCAAGCTCGCCCGGCGCCTGATCGCCGACGAGCCGCCCCAGGCCGTCGTTGATGCCGCCGTCGAGGTCTGGATGGCCCACCGCAGCGCCCCCGACCAGATCGCCAGGGTCGTGCGCAGCATCCTGCTCTCGCGCGAGTGCCGCACCACCTACGGCCGCAAGGTCCGCCGCCCCCTCGAGGCGATCTGGGCCTACCTGCGCGCCACCGGCGCCGAGCTGCCCTCCGACGTGGCCGACGAGGGCGGCGACACCAGCAAGGGCGGCTACTGGGGCAGCCTCTTCTACCAGGCCGACCTGACCGGCCACCGCCTGTTCGGCTGGGAGACCCCAAACGGCCACCCCGACCTCGGCACCTACTGGGCCAACACCAACGGCCTGCTGCGCCGCTGGAACATCTTCTTCAACATGGCCCAGCCCTGGGGCGGCAAGGTCGCGATTGACATCGTCGGCCAGACCAACCTCGGCGCCAGCTGCGCCCAGATCGTGGACGCCTGGACGGCGCGCCTGTGCGGCTTCCCCCTCACCGGCAACACCAGGAACGAGCTGATCGCCTTTCTCGCGGCCGGCGGCAACCCCGGCGCCCCGCCCGCCCCCCTCAAGGGCGCCCCCGACTGGGGCGACCAGAAGGCCGTCGCCGAGCGGGTGGTCGCCATGGTCCACCTCCTCGCCATGAGCCCCGACTTTAACCTGCGCTAGGGCTTCGCCCGGCGCGTTCACCGAGGGGCGTCCGCGCGTCTCCCCCCCGCGGGGGCGCCCTGTGCCCGGGCCGGACGTGGTCTCTCCCCCCCGCGTCCGGCCACCCTCCCCCAGCACCAAGGTAAGCAGCGTAACCGGGCCCCGCGCGGCCCCTGGAGGATGACTGTGCCACTCACACGCCGTGGTTTTCTGATGGGCTGCAGCGCCGCGATCGCCGCCATGGCCGCCGGCCGGGTCGGCCAGCTGGTCTTCACCGACCCCGCCTATGCCGCCCCCGGCGACGAGATCCTGCTCGTGGTCTTCCTGCGCGGCGGCTGCGACGGCCTCAGCCTGCTCAGCCCCTACGACGACCCCGTCTACCGGCAGGCCCGCGGCGACCTCGCCCTGCCCGCCAGCGGCGCCAACGCCGCCCTGCGCCTCGACCCCCGCAACGCGAGCTACGGCACCAGCAGCTTCGGCCTCAACGCCAGAATGCCCCACATGAAGGAGCTGTACGACAACGGCACCCTGGCCCTGGTCCACGCCTGCGGCCTCACCGACGACACCCGCAGCCACTTCGACGCCATGGACTACATGGAGCGCGGCACTCCCGGCGAGAAGGGCACCGGCAGCGGCTGGATCGCCCGCCACCTCCAGTCCCTCCAGCTCGGCGCCGGCCTGCTCCCCGTGGTCTCGGCCGACAGCGCCGCCCCCGTCTCGCTGCTCAGCTTTGGCGGCGCCATCGCCATGAACCGCCTCGGCGACTTCAAGCTCGACACCGTCTGGCGCTACAACCGCAAAGACGCCAACTACCCGCTGCAGCAGATCCTCGAGCGCCTCTACCCCGGCACCGGCAACAACCCCGTGGACGTGGCCGGCAGCCGTACCCTCAAGACGATCAGGGCCATTCAGGGCGTCGGCTCCACCTCCTACACGCCCAGGGACGGCGTCAGCTACCCCAACGGCTCCTTCGGCAACTCCCTCATGACCGTCGCCCAGCTGGTCAAGCTCGAGCAGGGCCTGCGCGTCGCCACCGTGGACCTCGGCGGCTGGGACACCCACGAGAACCAGGCCAACCGCGAGGGCGGCGGCTACCTGCCCGACCGCCTCGGCATCCTCTCCCAGGGCCTCCACGCCCTCGTCAGCGACCTGGTAGACTACCTGCCCCGCCTCACCGTCGTCGTCATGAGCGAGTTCGGCCGCCGCCTCGGCCGCAACGCCTCCAACGGCACCGACCACGGCCACGGCAACGTCATGATGGTCCTCGGCGGCGGCGTCAACGGCGGCCGGGTCTATGGCGCCTGGCCCGGCCTGCTCGACCTCGACCAGGGCCAGGACCTGCGCATCACCACCGACTACCGCGTCGTCCTCGGCGAGATCGTCACCAGGCGCCTCGGCAACCCGAACCTGGGCGCCGTCTTCCCCGGCCTCACCGCCGGCCAGTACAGTCCCCTCGGCCTAGTCCAGGGCGCCGACCCCGGCGCGATCGTCTGGGGCGCCGCCGAGGGCCAGCTCGCCCCCGTCGCCGCCGGCCCCAACAAGACCTACCTGCCCTTCGTCTCCACCTGCGCGTCGTAACGGCTCGCTGCACTCGCCGGGGGTGACGCTTGCGCCCTGCGGGCGCTCGCTGGGGTGACGGCTCGCTGCGCTCGCCGGGGGTGACGCTTGCGCCCTGCGGGCGCTCGCTGGGGTGATTCCGCACAGGGCGGCCCAGACGGTCCTCACCCCGGCGCGGGAGCGGAGCGACCAAGCCTCACCCCAGCGAGCGAACGCGAGCGTCACCCCGGCGCGGGAGCGGAGCGACCAAGCCTCACCCCGGCGAGGCCCAGCCGAGCGGTCGTGGTATCATTGCCCCCATGACCATCCTCTCCGTCGAGTCGCTCGGCAAGCAGTACGGCCCCCGCCCCCTCTTCCAGGACGTCACCTTCGGCATGCTCAGGGGCGAGCGCCTGGGCGTGATCGGCGTCAACGGCTCCGGCAAGACCAGCCTGCTCCGCGTCGTCGCCGGCCTCGAGCTCCCCGACACGGGCCGCGTCACCGTCGCCAATAACACCCACATTGCCTATCTCCCCCAGAGCCCCGCGCTGCCCGGCGAGCTCAGCGTGCTCGACGCCGTCTTCGCCGGCGAGTCGCCCACCGTCCGCCTGCTCCGCCAGTACGAGGCCCTCAGCGCCCGCCTCGCCGCCCGCCCCGACGACGCGGCCCTCCTCGACGCGCTCAGCGCCCTCACCCC
>DAOLDO010000184.1:0-9311 GCA_035327325.1 Chloroflexaceae bacterium
GCTCAGGTAGATCCGCACCAGCTCGCCGACCTTGAGCGGGATGGGGTGCTTGGTGAAGTGGAAGCCTACCGTGTTGACGGCGTAGATCTCGTTGGCGCCGTCGAAGTTGGTGTCAAACGCGTTCATCACCATCACCAGCTCATGCGCCGGCGGGCGCGGCGTCTTCGGGTCGATGATGAAGGTGCCGTACAACCCCTTGTGGATGTGGCGCATGAACGGTGGGACGTGGCAGTGGTAGAGGTGCAACCCGAAGGGCGCGGCGTCGAACTCGTAGACGGTCTGCTCGCCCGGCGCCACCGGCGTCACGCCGTCCATCGCGGCGGCGTGGAAGCCGTGGAAGTGGATGGAGTGCGGGTGGGTCGAGCCGTTGGTGAAGGTGACGCGCACGCGGTCGCCCTCGGTGGCGCGGATGGTCGGGCCGGGCACGCGGCCGTTGTAGGTCCAGGCCGGGAAGCTGATGCCGGGAGCGACCTGGATGAGCTTGTCGGCGGCGTAGATCTGGTACTCGCGCAGGATCTGGCCGCTGGGCAGGGTGCTCACCTGGCCGTAGTCGAAGTCGGTGAGCATGGCCATCGGGTCGAAGCCGTTGACGGCGGGGGCGACGTCGCCGACGAGGATGTTGCCCAGGCTGTGGGCCAGCCCGGCGCTGTGATCCATCCCCGCCATCCCGGTGGCAGGGGCGGCGGGCGCGGCCACTTGCGGCCGGGCAATGGCGGCGCAGCCGGCGAGGCCGAGGGCACCGAGGCTGCCGAGACCGCCGAGCAGGCCGCGCCGCGAGAGTGTGGGGTGGTCTGCCATCGTGCTAGTCCTTCTGGTTGCCTACAACGATCTGTTGGGCAAGCTGGGAGTCGAGGATCTGGGTGGTGCCGCCCACCACGAGCTGGAGCGGGCCGTCGAAGGGCGCCCTGGCCGTAAGCTGGACGGCCGCGCCCGGCACCAGGCCGAGGGCGGCGAGGTAGCGCAGCTGGCCGTCGCCCTGCGCCAGGACCCGGAGAATCTCGGCGGGCTCGCCTGGTGCCAGCTCGCTCAGGCGCTGGTCGCTCACGTGGGGCAGGGAGCCGTCACAGCGCGGGATCGGGTCGCCGTGGGGGTCGAGCGCCGGCTCGCCCAGATAGGCGGCGATGCGGGCGGTGAGCCTGGGGCTGA
Organism: Chloroflexaceae bacterium; assembly: GCA_035327325.1. GTDB lineage: Bacteria > Chloroflexota > Chloroflexia > Chloroflexales > Chloroflexaceae > CAIWXH01. The sequence continues at coordinate 1,147 of DAOLDO010000184.1, forward strand.
TGTGGTGCTCCAGGGCTTCGGCCTCGGCGTGGACTTCGTCCCAGCTGTAGCCGAGCACCTCGACCAGGAAGGTCTCAAGCAGGCGGTGGTTGCGCACCAGCTCCAGGGCGGCGCGCTCGCCGGCGGGGGTGAGGCGTGCCCCGTGGTAGAGCTGGTGGATGACGAGACCGCGCTCTTCGAGCTGGCGCAGCATGCCGGAGACCGAGCCCGGCTTGAGGCCGCCGAGCTGGGCGCAAAGCGCGGTCGTCGAGACGCGGCTGCCGTGCTGCTGGAGCGTGTAGATCGCCTTGAGGTAGTCCTCGACGGCCGGAGTGAGCGCCGTGCTGGGCGGCGCAGGGGCCGGCGGGACAATGGTTTCAGATACATCCGCCGAGTGCAGCTCGCTTTTAGCCTTCATATGCCCCACCCCCTCGCACGGGCAAATTATTATTTTAGGTATGGCTAAAAATAACATGCGAGATGCCGCGTGTCAAGGGTTCTCTGGGAAGAATTTCACTGGAAACGGCGGAATAACTCCCTGACAGGTGCTGGCCGCTCTACGCAACCGCGGGAAGCTCAAACGCACGCCATACCCCGAGCGAGGCCGTACAATAGCACCGAGCATCAACTGCACGGGCCAACGCCGCCGATCGCTGTGGAAGAAGCGATAGCAGCGCCGCATGTGCTGAAGCAGGAAACCATGATCACTGACGCGACACCCCCGCGAACCGCACGCCAGGCGCAACCCATCGCACACCTGCCGCTGCGCTGGCTACCGCTCGCTGCCGGCGTGATTCTGCTCATCGTCGTCCTTGTCGGCGTGCGCTTTCAGGAGCCGCGCATCCTCGCCACGCACCGGGCCCCGGTCGCCAGCCTCGCCGTCGCCCCTGACGGGCAGCTGCTTGCCTCCGGCGCCGGCGACTTCAGCATCGGCCTGTGGGCGCTCCCGGACGGCGCCCCGCGCGCGACCCTGCGTGGGCACCAGGACTGGATCTTCGGCCTGGCCTTCTCGCCCGACGGCGCGCTGCTCGCCTCGGCCTCCTGGGACGGGACCGTGCGCCTCTGGCGCGTATCCGATGGCTCGACGCAGCAGGTGCTGCGCCACCCCAGCCTGGTCTGGGATGTCGCCTTCGCCCCCGATGGCCTTATGGTCGCCACCGCGGCCGAGGATGGCGCCGTGCGGCTCTGGCGGGTCGCCGACGGCACACTCGTACAGACCATCCCCGTGGGGGGCGGCGCCGTACTCTCGGTCGCCATGGCTCCCGATGGGCGCAGCGTGGCCGCCGGCAGCACCGATGGCACCGTCGGCATCTGGGATACGGCCAGCGGCGTCCCCCTCCAGACCATCAGCGCCCACAGCGAGCTGGTGTTTGCCCTGGCCTACGCGCCCGACAGCAGCGCCCTGGCCTCCGGCGCCCGCGACGGGGTGGTGCGGCGCTGGCGGGTCGCCGACGGCGCCCTGCTCGGCGCGCTTTCCGGCCACTCAGACCGGGTCTTTGCCGTGGCATTCACGCCCGAGGGGCGCCAGATCGCCTCGGGCGGTGAGGATCGGACGGTGCGAGTCTGGCGCCCTGATGTCGGCAGCGAGGTGCGTCGCTGGGATGTGGGCCGCAGCCGGCTGCGCGCCTGCACTCCGCGCTGGGCCGGCGGCATCGGCGCGTCGGTCCGGACGCTCACCGACTGCCGCTTCGACCCCGGCTTCGCGCCGGCCTACGCGCTGGCTTTCGCCCCCGACGGGAGCTTCCTGGTCTTCGCCGACGACGACCGTGTGCGCCTATCCCGGCTCCCGTAGCGGGTTGCTACCGGCGCGTAGCAACCCGCCCCCATACGTTAGCGAGTCAGGGATGTGATCGCCGCTACCAGCTCGTCCTGATCGAGCGCGGCGCTGTCGTAGTAGCTGCGCACCTGCCAGTCGCGGTCGATCAGCACGAAGCGGCCGCTGTGGCTGACCTCGTAGTCGCCGCCGTGCTCAGCCCCGTGGCCCCCCGCATTTCCGTCAGTGGCGCTGTGCGCGGTGCCGGCTTCGTGCGCGGCGGCGTCGTCGGCCGCCGCCTCCATCACCTCGACGCCGAGCATGAAGCCGTCCACGACGACCTCGCGAATGGCGGGCTCGTCGCCGGTGAGGAAGCGCCAGGTCGCCGGGTCGGCGCCGAAGGGCTCGCTATAGGCGCGCAGCACTTCCGGGGTGTCGCGGGCCGGGTCGACGCTGATCGACAGGAGCACGACCTCGTCGCCCAGCAGCCCCTCGTCGGCGAGGCGCGTGCGCAGCGTGGCCATCTGCGCGGTCAGGGCCGGGCAGATGTCGGTGCAGGTGGTGTAGATGAAGTCGGCCACCACCACCTTGCCGCGCAGGTCGGCGTCGCTGACCGGGCGTCCCAGCTGGTCGACCAGGGCGAATGAGGGCGCCGGCCCGATCGACGCGGCCGCACCCGTGCCAGGCCGGGTCTGTGACCGCTGGAGCAGCAGCACGATCGCCGCGCCGCCGATCGCCAGCGAGAGCAGTAGCGCGCCGATCAGCAGCGGCAGCGGTGATCGTCGAGCGGCAGATGTTTGCATGATCTCGGTCCTTCTCAGGTGCTTCGCGCAGCCGATCACCCCGTGCGATCGGCCGCGCTCCACCACCGTTCTATGGCGTCAGGTCAACCGCCGGTGCGACCTCGGCGAAGATCTGGCGAAAGTCGTCGGTGCTCAGGATGGCCGGGTAGGCCTGGCCGTTGATAAAGAAGGTCGGCGTCCCGGTCACGCCGGCGCTACTCGTCTCGGCGTAGTCCGCCTCGACCTGGGCCGCGTACTTCCCCGACCCGAGGCACTGGCCGAAGGCATTTGTGTCAAGGCCGAGCTGCGCGGCGAGCGTATTCAGGCCCTCCGGGGTGAAGGCTGGCGCGCTCACACCGTGGGTCGCCGGCTGGTTGAGGAAGAGCGAGTCGTGCATGGGCCAGAAAGCGTTCTGCTCGGCGGCGCAGTAGGCGGCCGCCGCGGCATTGCGCGAGCCCTCGCCGTGGAAGGGTGCGTTGCGAATCTCGAAACGCACCTTGCCGCTCGCCGCGAAGGCCTCGACGACCTCGGCCTCGTAGGTGCGGGCGAAGTAGCCGCAGGACTCGCACTCGTAGTCGACGTACTCGATCACCTGGATGGGCGCGTCTTTCGGCCCCCAGGCCCGCCCGTTCGGCTCGGCGTTGGGCGGCGTCCCGTGCTCCGAGACGACCAGCGTCCCCACGCTGCCCGCGCTGCGCTGCTCGCTGGAGCGGCGGCCGATCGAGGCCACGCTGGAGATGATCAGCACCAGCAGCAGGGTGCCGAGGCCCAGCGCCCAGATCAGCCGCTGCTGCTGGCGGTCCTGCCCCTTGCGCTTGGCCGGTGTTCCTTGTCGAGTTGCCACAGAAAAGCTCCTTCAGCGGGCGATCTCGCGCCCAGCGTTCACAAGAGATACGCGGCGAGGCTGTAGGCGCCGACGACTGCGGCGATGATGCCATACACCGGCAGCGCCGCCGGGGCGAGCAGGGCGCGCCAGCCATTCGCTGCGGTCGAGGATGTGCTCGTCGGCGCAAGCCAGGCCGCAACCATCATCAGCGTGATGATCAGAAAGGCGGTCAGCGCGAGAAACGGAATGTTGATGAAGCCGAAGAGGTCGATGTAGTCGACCGTGCAGGGCACCCCGGCGCGACAGGGCGGCGGCGGGAACCAGTCGGTCTTGATCAGCAGGTAGTGGTAGAGCGAGACGCCCGCGCCAGAAACGGACAGCGGCAGGACGAGCAGCGGTAGCCCGGCGTCGCGGCGCAGGAGACCCACCGCGAGCAGCAGGCTCAGCGGGTACATCAGGATGCGCTGGTACCAGCAGAGGGTGCAGGGTACCCAGCCGAGCGCCTCGCTGAAGAAGAGGCTGCCGCCGGTAGCGAGGCAGGCCGCGAGCAGGGCGATATAGCGGCTGCCCCATGCCACGGCGGTGCTAAACGCCGATGGGAGCAGCGTCTCATCGTCAACCGCCGGCGCGCCGGCCTCATGATGGGCCAGAAGATCAGCCATTGATTCGTTCGTGCTTAAGGGCGAAGAAGCAGCCAGAGTGGGCTACACGCTCACACGGTGCGGTCCGTCAGAAGAAACGTGTGCGGGGGTCAGGCGGCCTGGGGCGGGGGAAGGGGAGGGGGAGCGCTCGCGCGTAGCAGCGCGGGTCGGGCGGCGTGGGCCACGCGTGCCATGAGCACGGACAGTACGACGATGAGCAGGAGCGGCAACACCATGCCCCCGCAGTGAAGAGTGCAGTGCAGAGACGGTTCAGCCAGGGGCAGGGCTGGGCCGTCAGGATGCGGCGCCGCGGCGCCTGCCTGAGCACTCGTATCCGGGCGCGCGCATAGCCCGCGCTCACACGGGGCTGCCAGGAGCAGGAGCAACACCGCGACCAGCGCGCCCCCTACCAGCAGCGGGCCGCCGAGCTTGTGCCGCCTTCGGATCCCGATTGTGCGCCATATCACAGCCATCGTGTAGGTAGTATACGCGAGCCCGCCGTTGGTGGCAACCGCGCGCCAGGTGACCAGACACCCGCGGCGCAAACACCAGGAGATGCGCCACCTTCAGAAACGTCGGTTCAGCTACCTGTTCCCTTTTGGCCACGGGTCACGCATCGCGCAGTCCTCGTCGGCGTACTCGACCTCGACCGTTATGTGGTCGGCCTCCAGCTGCTCGGCGATCGCGCGGGCGCGGTCCTTCGCCGCGACAATGTCCGCCTTCGCTGCGTCGGGGCTCACCACCAGGTGGGTGGTGAGGACGTTGTGCTCGCCATCGAGCGACCAGAGATGGGTGTGGTGGGTGGACTGCACTCCCTCGATCGCCTGTAGCTCGCCGTCGATCGCGTCCACGTCCATGCCCTCAGGCGCCGCCTGCAAAAAGATCCGCAGGACGCCGCGCAGGTTGCGCGCCGCGTTGAACACCACAAACAGGGTGATCGCCAGCGAGAGCAGCGGGTCGAGGAAGTACCAGTCGCCGACGAAGAGCAGCACGATGCTCACGACGAGCACTGCCACCCAGCCGAGCACATCCTCCAACAGGTGCCAGCCGACCACCCGCGCGTTGAGCCCCGCGCTGCCGCGCAGCCGCAGCACGGCGGCGCCGTTCACCAGGATGCCGAGGACGGCGAAGACGATCATGCCCGTCGCGTTGGTCGGCTGCGGGTTGAGGATGCGCGGGATGGCCTCGGAGAGCACAAAGAGCGAGCCGCCAATCAGCACGCCGGCGTTGATCAGCGCGCCGAGCAGCGAGAAGCGCCGGTACCCGTAGCTGAACGTGCGGCTGGCGCCGCGCGTCGAGAAGCGCTCCAGGTACCAGGATAGCCCGAGCGAGGCCGTGTCGCCGAGGTCGTGGACGGCGTCGGCGACGATGGCGATGCTATTCGTCCAGATACCGCCAACAAACTCCAGCAGCGTGAAGCCGAGGTTGAGGAAGAAGGCAAGCTGGATGTTGCCGGTGTCGCCGTGGGCGTGATCGTCATGCGCCTGGGCCAAGCTATCTCTCCTTCTGCTACGGCGTCTCGCCCCGCAGCAGCGCCGCGATCTGCTCGCGCAGCTGCGCCTCGTCCACCTCGCCGACCTTGGTGACGACAATCTTCCCGTCGCGGTCGATCAAGTAGGTCGTCGGCATCAGCCGCCCGCCGTAGACCGTGCCGACCGCGCCGTCCAGATCCAGCAACACCGGGTAGCTCATCTTCTGGTCGCGCACGAAAGTCGCCACCGCGTCGCGCTTGTCCTGGTAGGTCGTGTTGACCCCCAGCATCACAAAGCCCTGGCCCCTGAACTCCTCGTACACGCGAACCAGCCGCGGCGTCTCGCGCACACAGGGCGGGCACCAGGTCGCCCAGATGTTCACCAGCACTACCTGGCCCTGGTAATCGCTCAGGCTCACTGTGCGCCCGTCAATCGTCTCCAGCGTGAAGGGCGGTGCGGGCTTGGCGGTCAGCGCCGCGATGTCGGCGCCTTCGGGCACGGCTGTGCGCTCCGGCTTCGCGATGTTCAGGAACAGCGGCACCATGGCCGCCAGCAGCGCCAGGGCAAGCATGGTAATCAGCAGCTCTCGGTCGCGCCGGCGCTCCTGCTCCGGCTCCAGTCGCGGCGGCATCGTCAGCGCCGGGCGCAGGCTGCGGTAGGCCATCTCTAGCTCGGCCTGCCGCTGCGTCGCCAGTGCCGCCAGTTCGGCATCGATATCGGCCACGCGCGCCGGGTCGTAGGCGGCGCGTCGCTCCTGGTAGGCCCGCTCCAGCTCGGCCCGCGTGGCGTCGGTGCCGAGGCCCAAGGTCTCGTAGGCGGTCGCCATCAGCGCACCTCCCCTTTCAGCACGCTCGCCTGCGCCACGCCCGGCTGCAAAGCCGGCTCAGGGCGCCGCGGCCTCGCGGGCACGCCGGGCAGCACATCGGCCGGGCGGGCCTCGCGCCAGCGCCGCAGCAGCGCCAGCAGGCCACCAAAGATCCCGATGATAATTCCCGCCCAGACCAGCCTGATCCCGGGCTCGACGCTGATCTCCACAAAGACCCGCGCCTTGAGGTCGTTCGGGTCGACCTGGCTCAGGTCAACCCCGCCGAGCTGGAGCTGCACCGCCCGGCTCGCCGGGTCGAGCCCCTGCATGGTCAGGGTTGCGCCGCCTGGGATCGCAGTCGGCTCACCGGCTATCGCGCCATTCGCCCCCACCCGATACACCGGCCGCACGGTCGTCGTCGTGCCGTCGGGCGCGGTCACGTCCACCACCGCAAAGACCTCGGCCGGCGCCTCGCCGCGCATCATCGCCTCGCGGTTGGGGATGTCGAACTGCTGGAATGTGAGCGTATAGCCCAGCACCTCACGCGGCTGGCTCGCCTCGAGCTGCACCACCCCCGGCGCAAGCTGGGGCGCCGGGATGTACTGCGAGGGCGCCACATAGAGATCGGCCCACCAGCCCGGCTCGATGTCGGGGTGGGTGACAAGCTGGCTGGTCTTCTCGTAGACGTAGTAGGGCGCCTCAGCCACCCAAACGCTCCCGTCCTCGGGGTTCACCACCTCGAGCTGCACCGCCGTGCGCTTCAGCTCATCGTCAGGGGGGAGCACGATGTCGGTGAAGGTGATCTGGCGCCCAAAGACCGACTGCGGCTCGCCCTGAATCAGCTGGGTGGCCGCCGTCTGCTTGTAGACCATCGTGCCGATCGCGCCGACCAGGAAGAGGCTCACGCCGACGTGGCTGAGGTAGCCGCCTAGCTTGAGCGGCCCGGCCCGCCAGATCCGCAGGATCACGCTCAGATTGGTGCCGATAGCGAACACCGCCGCGGCGATGAACAGCAGCGCCACCGGGTAGACGACGTTAAGCAGCAGGCAGGCGAAGACCACCACCACGGTGACGATCGCCGGCCAGCGCAGCACGCTCCGTAGCGCGCCGTACTTCTGTCGCTGCCAGCCGAGCAGCGGCCCTACCGCCATGCTCAGGAAGAGCAGCAGCCCGAATGGCGCCACGTTTGGCCCGTACCAGCCGAGGTCCAGCGAGAAGCGGTTCTCAAACACGGGCAGCATCGAGACCACCGGCATCGAGGTGCCAATGCCGACAATCAGGGCGATGACCACGAAGAGCAGCACGCTGAGCACCAGCCCAAACTCACGCGAGATGACGTGCAGGAAAGCCACCCGTCGCCCGATCGCCCGCCAGCGCCAGACCAGCATGCCGAAGCCGAGCAGGGCGAAGATGCCGATGAAGGCGAGCAGATAGTTCATCAGCCCGAGCTCGACAAAGCTGTGGATCGAGAAGTTGCCCAGCACCCCGCTGCGGGTGAGGAAGGTCGAGTAGATCACCATCAGGTAGCCGAAGACCGCCAGCGCCAGGTTAGTGCGCTTGAGACTGCCGCGCGCGCCCTGCAGCACAAGGCCGTGGATGAGCGCGCTGGCGAAGAGCCAGGGCACAAGCGACGAGTTCTCGACCGGATCCCAGCCCCAGAAGCCGCCCCAGCCGAGCGACTCGTAGGCCCAGAAGCCACCGAGGGCGAGCCCGGTGCCCATGCAGATCCAGGCCAGGATAGTCCAGGGCTTGGCCATGCTGACCCAGCCGTCGTAGTCGCGCCGCCAGAGAGCGGCCACGGCGAAGGCGAACGGCCCGGCCATCGTGGTGAAGCCGCTGAACAGGATCGGCGGGGGAATGGCCCTCCACTAGTTTTTGAGGCACGGGGTCAAGGCGCTACCCGCCGC
>DAOLDO010000185.1:0-9267 GCA_035327325.1 Chloroflexaceae bacterium
GGGACGCCGAGGAGCGGGGCCAGCCCCGCGACCGTCGCCGTGCCGGGGGTCGCCCCCTCCTCCAGCGGGCTGTGGGGGGCCGCCGGGGGCGCCGGGGGCCGCCCCGCCACGGCCACCTCGACGTTCGCCGCGTACCCGCAGGCCGCGCAGAGGGCCAGGGTGTCCTCGCCCGCTGGCGAGAGGGCCATGTACTCGCGGGCCTCGCGCCCGCCCATCTCGCCAACGCCCGCCGCTACGGCCACAAAGCGCGCGCCGCAGCGCGCGAAGACTCGCTCGAAGGCCCCCCCGATGCGCTCGTACGCGGCGTCGAGCCCCGCGTGGTCGGCGTCGAGCGAGTAGGCGTCGAGCATGGTGAACTCGCGCATGCGCATCAGCCCGCCCTTGGTGCGGATCTCGTCGCGGTACTTGGTGTGGATCTGGTAGACCAGGGCGGGCAGCTGGCGGTACGAGCCGATCTCGCGCCGGGCCAGCTCGGCGATCGCCTCCTCGTGGGTCGGGGCCACCACCAGGGCTCGCTCGGAGCGGTCGGCCAGCTTGAGCATCTGCGGCCCGTACTCGGCGTAGCGCCCCGACCGCTCCCACAGGGCCGCCGGCTGCACCACGGGCGTGCGCAGCTCCTGCGCGCCGATGCGCGCCAGCTCCTCGTGCATGATCCGCTCGATCCGGCGCGCCGCCGCCAGCCCCAGCGGCAGCATGGCGAAGCTGCCCGGCGCGATGGCCCGCGCCAGACCCGCCCGCAGCGCCAGCTGGTGGCCCGCCTGCTCGGCCTCCCCCGGCGCCTCCCGCAGCGTCCGGCCGACGAGGTTCGCGAGTCGCATGCTCCGCTCCTCTGTGCTCTGACGAAGTCGGCCGACTGTAGCACGGGGGGCCGGGCCCGTCAATCGGGCGGCCGGACCATTGTGCCCATCCCCATGCTAGAATGTGGTGCTTCGCCCTCTCGCTCCGCCCTGTCAGGAACGGCCTATGCCCCCACCCAGCCTCCCGCGACCACAGCTCCCGCTCCTGCTCGTCGCCCTCGCCCTCGTGGCCCTCCTCGCCGCTCCGGCGCCCGCCCCGGGCCGCGCCCAGGCGCCCGCGACGTTCGCCACAACCGGCAACCTCCCCTGGCTGACGGTCCTCTGCCGCGCCAGCGACGCGGCCTACCCCCAGGCCGACCCCGTGGCCTGGTTCAGCCGCCTGATGACCGACCAGCCCCCCGGCTTCGACAGCTACTGGCGCGAGCTCTCCTACGGGGCTATGACCATCGCCGGCAGCCGGGTCGTCGGCGTCTACACCCTGCCCGGCCCCGCCGACAGCTACTTCGAGCTGCGCAACGGCGCCCGCTACCTGCGCTCCGGCGTCGTCTCCGCCTGCCTCGACGCGGCCGACCCCGATGTCTTCTTCCCCGACTTCGCCGGCTTCCACGTGATCTTCCCCGGCCTGCCGGCCTACGGCGGGCGCGTGGCCAGCGAGGGCGGCCTCACCACGCTCAGCCGCGACGGGCGGCAGAAGGACTACGGCTTCACCCAGATCGTGGTCGCCAACCCCGCCCACTCCTACATCGCCCACGAGTGGGCCCACGCCCTCGGCCTGATGCACTCCGGCGGGCCCTATGCCTCCGACTACGACTCGAGCTGGGACGTGGTGAGCGGCGGTCGCTTCGCCCCCCCGTGCCCCAACGCCGACCCGGTCTACCGCTGCCCCGGCCAGCACACCATCGCCTACCACAAGGACCGCCTCGGCTGGATCCCCGCGGAGCGCATCCTGACGGTGATGCCTGGCACGGTCCACCGCGTCCGGCTCGGCCAGCTGGCGACCATGCCCGCCGACCCCGCTACCTACCTCTATATCAAGGTGCCGTTCTCGCTCTACACCGAGTTCGGCAAGGGCTTCTATACCATCGAGGCCCGCCGCCAGGTCGGCTACGACCAGAGCATCCCCGGCAACGCGGTGGTCGTCCACACCGTGGACGAGTTCTTCAACTACTTCCATCGCTCGGCCCAGGTGCTCGACCTGGACAACAACGGCAATCCGAACGACGCCGGCGCCATGTGGACGCCCGGCGAGACCCTGGTGCGCTCGGCCGACGGCATCACCCTGGTGATGTGCGTCGAGGCCGAGACCGCGAGCGGCTTCACCCTCACCGTCGCCTCCAACGCCGACGCCTGCGGCGTGAGCATCGGGCGTACGTTCCTGCCGCAGCTCCAGCGCTAGTGAAGGGTGGAAGGATGCAGGCCGAACACCTCGACGTGCTGATCGTCGGCGCCGGGCTCTCGGGCGTCGCCGCCGCCTACTACCTCCAGACGCGCTGCCCCGGCAGGCGCTACGCCATCCTGGAGGCGAGGGACGCCATCGGCGGCACGTGGGACCTGTTCCGCTACCCCGGCGTCCGCTCCGACTCCGACATGTACACCCTCGGCTACACCTTCCGCCCCTGGCCCGGCGCGCAGGCCATCGCCGACGGGCCCTCCATCCTGCGCTATGTCCGCGAGACGGCCGCCGCGTACGGGATTGACCGGGCGATCCGCTTCGGCCACAGGGCCGTGCGCGCCGCCTGGTCCGCCGCCGACGCCCGCTGGACGGTCGAGGTCGAGCGCGGGCCAGGCCGCGAGCCCACGCGGATCACCTGCGGCTTCCTCTTCATGTGCAGCGGCTACTACGACTACGCCGCCGGCTACACCCCGTCCTGGCCCGGCCTCGAGCGCTTCGCCGGCCCCGTCGTGCACCCGCAGCGGTGGCCCGCCGACCTCGACTACGCCGGGAGGCGCGTGGTGGTGATCGGCAGCGGCGCCACCGCCGTCACCCTCGTGCCCGCCCTCGCCGAGCGGGCCGCCCACGTCACGATGCTCCAGCGCTCGCCGACCTACGTGGTCGCGCAGCCGTCGGAGGACGCAGCGGCGCGCCTGCTGCGCCGGCTCCTGCCCGTCCCGCTCGCCGCCCGCGCCGCCCGCTGGAAGTTCGTTCTGGTCACCATGCTCTTCTACCAGCTCGCCCGCCGCCGGCCCGCGGCCACGAGGCGGACGATCATGCGCATGGCGCGGCGGGAGCTCGGCCCCGGCTTCGACGTCGGCACCCACTTCGCGCCGCGCTACGACCCCTGGGACCAGCGGCTGTGCCTCGCCCCCGACGGCGACCTCTTCGCCGCGCTCCGCTCGGGCCGGGCCTCGGTGGTCACCGACGAGATCGCGTCCTTCGGCGAGAACGGCCTCAGACTGCGCTCGGGCGCCGAGCTGCCCGCCGACATTGTCGTGACCGCGACCGGCCTCGTGCTCAAGCTGATGGGCGGGATGCGGCTCGTCGTGGACGGCGCCCCTGTGGACCTGGCGCGGACCCTCAGCTACAAGGGCATGTTGTTCAGCGACGTCCCGAACCTCGCCATGGCCTTCGGCTACACCAACGCCTCGTGGACCCTGAAGTGCGAGCTGACCGCCGCCTACGTGTGCCGGCTGCTCAACTACATGGCGCGGCGCGGCTACGTCAGCTGCGTCCCCCGCCGGCGCGACCCGTCGCTCGCCGAGCAGCCCGTGCTCAGCTTCACCTCGGGCTACGTCCGGCGCGCCCTGGCCACGCTGCCGCGCCAGGGCTCGAAGCCGCCATGGAAGCTGTACCAGAACTACCTGCTCGACCTGCTGAGCCTGCGCCTCAGCCCCGTGGACGACGGGACGCTTGAGTTCACGCGGGGCTAGACTCAACCCCTTGCAGATAAGGACGAGCGTGGCTCGCGCAGGGCCGCGCAGACACAGAATCTTGGCGGCTTTGCGGCTTTGCGTGAGCTTAGCCGAACGGTGTTGGAGCTAGGCTCTCGCCAAACTGGCCTTCGCCCACGGAGGGACCCGCGCCATGCCGATCATCCGACCCTTCCAGGAGCAGGACTGGCCCCAGGTGTGGCCGATCCTGCGCGAGACGTTCGCGGCCGGCGACACCTACGCCTTCGCGCCCGAGAGCGACGAGGCCGAGATCCACCGGGTCTGGGTCGAGCTGCCCCTCGCCACCTATGTCGCCTGCTCGGACGACGGCGCGGTGCTGGGCACCTACTACCTCAAGCCGAATCAGCCCGGGCTCGGCGCCCACGTCTGCAACTGCGGCTACGTGGTCGCGCCGGCCGCCCGCGGCCGCGGCATCGCCGCCGCGATGTGCGAGCACTCCCAGGTCGAGGCGCGGGCCTTCGGCTTCCGCGCCATGCAGTTCAACCTCGTGGTCGCGTCCAACGCGGGCGCCGTGCGCCTGTGGCAGCGTCTCGGCTACGCCATCGTCGGCACGCTGCCCGGCGCGTTCAACCACAGGCGGCTCGGCTACGTTGACGCCTACGTCATGTTCAAGGATCTCGCGCCCTGAGGGCGCCCGGCCCTCATTTGTTGACCAGCACCGCCGGCAGCCGGACGGGGCCGCAGTCGGCGCGGAGCGCCAGCCCGAACGGCTCGCAGGTCAGCGCGTTGTAGAGCCAGGCCGTCGGGGCGACGCCGGCCCAGTCCGTGGTCCAGACGCCCCCGCCGCTGAACGCGTCGGGCGAGCTCGGCAGCGCCCCGTCGGCGCGTTGCTGGGCGAGGAGCTCTTGCAGGAGCGCCGGGGCGCCGGGGCCCCCCAGGGCGATGTACTGGCCCGACCCCTCGTTCCACACCGCCCAGGGCCCGCCCTGCCCATCGAGCCCGAAGAGCTGCCCGCCCTGCGCCGGCAGCAGGAGCGTGCTCCGCGCGTAGCTCAGGGCGCGGCGGGCCCGCTCCTCCTCGCCCACGGCCATCAGAAATGCCGCGCCCCAGGTCTGGTTGTCGAGAAAAGGCTGCCACCAGGTCTTGCCGCCCTTGAACCGGCCCAGCTGCTCGTCCCAGTAGAACGTGAGCAGGCAGCCCTTGAGCCTGTCGGCCTCCCGGTGCAGCCCCGCCGAGCGCATAGCCCACCACGCGTCAATGGTCGCCTCGGTGTGGTCAATCACGAGGCACCCGTCGGACGGGCTGATCCGCCCCCGTAGCCACGCGGCGGCCCGGTCGCGGGCCTCGGCGATGCCGGGGCGCGGGCCGCGCCGGGCCGCGTAGCGCGCCAGGGCGTGCGTCGCCCACGCGATGTCGCCCTCCCACTTCTGCGGCGGCGCGCCGGCCGGCGCGAGCGTCGCGCAGTCGCGTGTCTGGTACCACGAGCCGTCCGTGTTCTGAGTCGCCGCGAGGGCGTCGGCCAGCCGGTCGGCCTGGGCCCACATGCGCTCGGCGCTGAAGACGATCAGCGCGAGGGCCTGGTCGTAGGTGTAGGCCAGGCAGGCGCTGTCGCCCTCCCACGACTTGAGCAGCCCGTTGGGGCGCTGCTGGGCGGCCAGCCACGCGGCCGCCGCCGCCGCGGCGCGGGGGTGCCGGGGCGCCACCTCGCGTCTGGCCGGCACCTCGCGCCTGGCGGCGTTGAACGCGCCCAGGTTGTCGAGCGCCAGGCTGCCCGGGCCGCCCCTGTCGGCCGCCGAGTCCTTCACGACCGATACGAAGAGCGCGCTCACCCGGCGCGGGTCGAAGGTTGAGCCCGCCGCCCAGGGCTCCAGGAAGGCGAAGGGCACCACCAGCTGGCCCCACCAGTGGCGCCCCGTGACGTGGTGGTAGCCGCGCGCGAAGATGCGCTCGCCCCCTGGCGCCGGGTTGACCAGGCCGATCTGCATCGAGTTGGCGCTCTCGGCCGCGCCGCGCCACTCCAGGCGCAGATGGTCGTAGGCGGAGAGGTCGAGCGGCGGGTTGAAGTCGCAGCGCACCTGCGCCCAGCTTTCGGCGTCTGTCCCCAGGTTGTAGCTCAGCTGCAGCGCGCTGTCGGAATAGCCTGCAATCTCGGCGACGGCTGCCGTAACCCCTGGTCCCGGGACGACCGACCGGCAGGTCGCGGCGCCCTCGAAGTCCAGGAAGGTCCGCCCCGGGCGGGCGCCGAGCGCGGCCCACGGGTCGGGCGGGTCGTCCTCCGCCAGCAGCCAGTAGCCGATCTGCGCCCGCTGCCCGGCCTGCCAGGCGGCCGAGGCCGGCCCGTCGTCGTGGAGCCAGACGCCGACGTTGTCGTCGTCGGGGTTGGTCGTGGCCCGGATCCAGCCCTGCGGGGTGATCGTCCTGTCGGGCGGCAGGGCGTCGAGGGCGATCCGCACGTTCGGCGTGTTGCCCTGCCAACCCGCGTCGTCCGTGTGGAGGACGTCGAGCCAGGTGCTCCCCAGCGGGGCCGGGGCGGCGACGACAAAGCCGGGCAGGGCCAGGCTGTCGTACATGACCTGCCGGCGGGCCCCGTCGGCGGCGATGAAGCGCAGGGCGTCGCTGTCGTGGCACGCGGCGCGGCCGCCGTCACACGTCTCGCGCGGCGAGACGTACATGGACGAGACCTGCACCAGCTTGAACCCCTCCCGCCGGGCGCGGCGAGTCGCGTCAATCGCGACCGCCCTGGTGGCGGTGAAGGTCTGGGTCACGTGCAGGCGCGTCTGGCGGTCGCGCGGCGGCGGCAGCTCCATCGCGTAGGCCACGGCGAAAGCGCCGTTGGCGCCCGCCGCCCCTATGCGCAGGGCGCCGTGGGGCAGCCCGGCCGTGTCGAGCGTCAGCTCGCGCAGCCGCGGGTTGTGGAAGTAGCTGTCGGGGCCGTCCCAGTAGGCCGGGCCGAGGATGAACGAGCTGCCGAAGGGGATGGCCGGGCTGGGGTCGGCGTTCTGCTTGAGGCGCACGAAGCCCGAGGCGTAGATGGCCGCCACCTCGGGGGCGCCGGCCCCGCCCTCGGAGCGGTGCCCGATCCGCACGTAGGAGGCCGGGCCCAGGTCGGCGCCGTCGAGCCGCACGCGCATCGTCGCCGGGACGTTGGGGTCGTTCGCGCAGCGCTCGATGCGCCAGCCGGCGGAGTCGTAGATGTTCACGCAGCCGGGCGCGCCGGCGACGCCCGCGCCGGGCGCCGAGCTCAGGGCCAGGACGATCGCGCCGGCGAGGGCGAGCAGCTTGGCTTTCATCTCATTCAAACGCGAGGTCATCAACGCAGATGACGCCCGCGCCATGGTCGGCGTTGAAGCCCAGGTTGATATTGCGCACGGCGGCCACGTTCACCCCCCCGCCGTCGGCGAAGCGGCTCAGGGGCACGACCACCTGCTGCCAGTCGGGCTCGCGCACCTGCGCCAGCTCGGCCGACTGGAGCTTGACCTCGCGCTCGCTCGTGTCTTTCAGGCCGATATGGAAGCCGTTCGGGGCCGTCCCCTTGACCCAGAACGTCAGCGCGCCGAACCGCGACGCGTCGAACGAGCCCCCCGGCGCGTCGCTCCACTGGACGCCCCAGCCCCCGAAGCCGTCGCCGCTGAAGCCGTAGGCGATGCGCAGGCTGTGCTGGCCGGCGCGGCGGCACCCCGGATCGTCGCCGAGCTGGGCGCTGAACGAGCCGGGCGGGCTGAAGTACTGGAACGCCCGCCCGCCGCCGACCTGGGGAAAGACCTCGGCGAGGGGCGCCTCGAAGGCGATGTCGGCGATACAGACGCTGCCCGAGCCGTGGCCGGCATTGAAGCCGAAGTTGAAGTTCCGCACCCGCCCGAGGTCAATGGCCCCGGCGGCGTCGGCGAACATGCCGAGGGGGAGCGCGACCTTGCGCCATTCGTCGCCGCTCACCGTCGCGTGCTCGCGAACCTCGAGCTTCACCTCGCGCTCCGTGACGTCCTTCAGCCCGACCTGGAAGCCGTTGGGCGCGGCGCCGCGCACCCAGAAGACGAGAGTGTCGAACGCCCCCGCGTCGAAGCCGCCGCCCGGCGCCCCGTCCCAGGCGACGCCCCAGCCGCCGTTGCCAGGACCCGTGAAGCCGTAGGTCAGGCGCAGCCCGTGGCGGCCCGAGCGCCGGCACGCCTCGTCCCCTGTGAGCTGGGCGTCGAGCGAGCCGGGCGGGTTGATGAAGACGAAGGGCTCCCCACCCCCAACCTGGGCGAAGACGTCGCGCAGCGGGGCGCGCACCTCGCTGCCGAGCAGGCCGAACAGCACGCGGTACGGCGGCCGATTCTCCGGGTGCAGCTCGAAGCGCGCGCGCTCGAACCACTGCACCGTCAGCTCCCGGCCCGCGACCGTCTCGGCGCGGGCGTCGCCGAGCGGCAGCCCGAAGAGGGCCAGGCTTTCGGCCTCGCTCTTCCCGGCGCGCCCGTCGAGCTCCAGGCCGCTGGCGCGCCCCGCCTGGAGGAACTCGCCGCAGACGTTGTGGCCGGTCTCGGGGAAGAATCGGCAGCCGGGCGCCGGCTCGCTGCGCGGGAGCCCCGCCCAGTCCACGCCGAGCTGGCCCAGGCGATCGGCGCCCAGCCGGCCCAGCAGCACGTCGTAGGGGCGCGGGCTCGCCGGGTGCAGCTCGAGCCTGTTGCGCTCGAACCATTGGAGCTGGATCGCCCGGCCCTCGATCTGCTCCTCCTGCTGGGGGCTGGTCGGCAGGCCGAAGACGGGCAGGCCCCCGTTCTGCTCCCAGAACTCACGGATGCGGCCCTCGATGCAGTGCCCGGTCTCCGGGAAACAGCGCCGGTCGCTCTGGGCCCGGGCGCCCCCCGGCGCCAGGGCGGCGAGGCAGGCGGCGACGACGAGCAGCGCGCTGGCGAGGCTGCGGGGACGGCGATGCATGGCACCCTCCTGCGTATGATGGCCCGACCGCACTATTTGAACGCGATCTCGTCAACGCAGATCGCGCCCTCGCCGTGGTCCCGGTTGAAGCCGAAGCTGACGTTCTGCAGCGACGCGACGTCAACCCCTTCGTCGGCGAAGCGCGCCAGGGGGATCTCGACCGCCTGCCACGTGTCGGGCGCGGCCGAGCCGTAGCTCTCGGTGTTCACCCAGACCTCCTTCCCCGCCGTGTCCCTCATGGCGATCTGGAAGTCGCCGGGCGCATCGCCCTCGAGCAGGAAGGTGAACGCGCTAAACGCCGAGGCGTCGAAGTGGCCCGCCGGCGCGAAGTCCCAGTGCACGCCCCACCCGCCGTTGCCGGCGCTCCCCGCCGGGAATTCGAACGCGATCGCGAGGCCCCGCTGCCCCGAGTAGCGGCAGCCCTCGTCGCTGGAGATGTTGGCCGTGAAGCTGCCCGGCTCGTTGAAGAAGCGGAACGCCTCGCCCCCGTCGCGGGCCTGCGGGAAGATGTCGGTCAGCGGCGGTAGGGCCGCCACCACGGGCTGAACGGCCTCGATCACGACCCGCGCCTCGATCGGCGTGCCGTCCTCCGCCGACCCTCGCACGCTGACTACGTCCGTCCCCGCCTGGCGGGCGGTGTAGATCACCTGCTCGCCGGTCTCGGTGTCGAGCTGGCCGTCGGCGGTGCCCGAGATCTCCCAGCTGAGATCGAGCCGCTGCGGCGGGG
>DAOLDO010000186.1:0-9238 GCA_035327325.1 Chloroflexaceae bacterium
CCCCCCCCCGCCCGCCCACGACGATCTGGAAGGGGATCACCGCCGACACGTTGCCGTCCTCGCCGCAAGACCTTGCAGGTGCGCTCACGCCGCGCCGCCAGGCCGCCAAGTCTCTGCGGCCCCGCTGCTCCGCCGGAGGCACGTCGCTTCGCACCCGAGGGTCTGTACTCTAGCCGCGAATGCCTTTACAGCTTGTGAGGCAATATAGCACGGCGGAGCCGTCATGTCTAGGGCAGGAGCATGATTTTCATCACTCCTCGATCGCCAGCCAGAGGCCAGGCGCGAGCTGAGCGGCGCCGAGGGGTGGCCCGTCGGCCCACTCCAGCCGGGCGGCCCGGGCGACGGCGGCGAGGTCAGGCGCGGCGGCCTCGAGGGAGGCGCGCAGGGCCGGGTCGGCGCAGGCCATGGACAGCCCGGCCAGAGGCGCGCCGAGCGAGCGGCCCCGGGCGGTCTTGTGGCGGCGGACGGCGCCGACGAGCGCGACCATGGCTTCGCCGGCCGCCTCGGCCGCGGGGTCGCGCAGGGCGGGGTCGGCGACGGGCCAGGCCGACGTGTGGATGGAGCCGCGGCCGGGGAAGAGGCGGCCGTACAGCTCCTCGGTGACGTGGGGCATGGCGGGGGCGAGGAGCTTGAGGGTGGCCTCGAAGGCGATGGCGATGGTGACCCTGGCCGAGGCGCGTCCGGCCGCGTCGCCGTCGTAGAGGCGGCCCTTGACCAGCTCGAGGTACTGGTCGCAGAAGGTGCCCCAGAAGAAGCGCTCGGCGAGCTCGAGGCCCGCGGCGTACTCGTAGGCGCGCCAGCGCGCCGTCGCCTCCTCGACCGTCGCCTGGAGCCGCGAGAGCAGCCAGAGGTCGGCGGGGGCCGTGGGGCTGCCCGCGGGCGCCCCGTCGCCGAGGTGCGCCGCGACGAGGCGCGCGGCGCTCCAGAGCTTGGTGACGAGCCGGCGGCCCTGGCGCATGGTCTCCTCGGCCAGGGGCTGGTCGGCGCCGAGGCCGGCGCGACAGGCCCAGTAGCGGACAGCGTCGGCGCCGTGGCGCTCGATCAGGGCGCTGGGCGTGAGGGGGCTGTTGCCCTTCGACTTGCTCAGCTTGCGGCCCGAGGGGTCGAGGGCGTGGCCCGAAAGCATGACCGTGCGCCAGGGCAGCTCGCCGAAGTGGAAGAGCGACTTGACGATGGTGTAGAAGGTCCAGGTCCTGATGATGTCGTGGGCCTGCGGGCGCAGGTCCATCGGGGACAGACGGCGGTACAGCTCGGGCTCGTCGAGCAGGCGGCCGGCGATCTGCGGGCTGAGGGACGAGGTGAACCATGTGTCCATGACCTCGTCGTCTGGGCGCAGGTCGGCCTGGCCGCAGGCGCAGGGGCGCGGCGGGGGCGCGGTCTGCGGGTCAATGGGCAGCCGGGCCTCGTCGGCCAGGACGGTCGCGCCGCAGCTCGGGCAGTGCCAGGCGGGGAAGGGGACGCCGAAGAAGCGCTGGCGCGAGATGCACCAGTCGTAGCCGAGGCCGGCGACCCAGCTCTCGTAGCGGGCGCGCATGTGGGCGGGGCGCCACTCGACGCGGCGGCCGGCGGCGAGCAGCTCGTCCTTCGCGTCGAGGACGCGGACGAACCACTGGCGGGTCTCGAGGATCTCGAGGGGCGTGCCGCAGCGCTCGTGGACGCGAACGGTCTGCTCGGCGCGGCGCTCGGCCAGGAGGGCGCCGGCGGCCCGCAGGTCGTCCAGGATGCGGGCGCGGGCCTTGGCCAGGGACAGGCCGGCGTAGGGGCCGCCGTGCTCGCTCAGGAGGCCCTGGCGGGTGACCAGGGGGATAAGGGGCAGGTCGTGGTCGCGCCACCACTGGACGTCGGCGGCGTCGCCGAAGGTGCAGCACATGACCGCGCCGCTGCCCTTGGCCGGGTCAACCTGGGGGTCGGCCAGGATGGGGACGAGGCGGCCGGCGAGGGGGAGGCGGGCCTGGCGGCCGACGAGGGCCGTGTAGCGCTCGTCGTCGGGGTGGACGAAGACGGCGACGCAGGCGGGCAGCAGCTCGGGGCGGGTGGTGGCGATCATCAGCGCGCCGTCACCCTCGCCCCCCGAGGCGAGGCCGAAGGCCAGGGTGTAGAAGGTGGTGGGGCGCTCGGCGTCCTCGAGCTCGGCCTGGGCGACGGCGGTGGCGCACTCGACGCACCAGGGGTTGGGGGCCTGGGCGCGGTAGATGCGGCCCTGGCGGTGGAGGTCGAGGAAGGACCACTGGGCGGTGCGGCGCGCTGTGGGGTCAATGGTCGAGTAGCGGTGGCGCCAGTCAACGCTCATGCCCAGGCGCTTCCAGAACTGCTCGAAGCGGGCCTCGACCTCGGCGGAGGTGGCGAGGCAGGCCTCGATAAAGGCGGCGCGCCCGACCTCGTGAGCCCGCATACCGCGGCTGCGCTCGACGAAGCGCTCGGTGGGCAGGCCGTTGTCGTCGAAGCCGAAGGGGTAGAAGACGTTGCGCCCCTGCATGCGCCAGAAGCGGACCATGGCCTCGGCCTGAACGTAGGAGTAGACGTGGCCGATATGGATCTCGCCTGAGACGGTGGGGGGCGGGGTGTCAACAGCGAAGATCGGGCGGGGGTCGGCGGGGTCGAAGCGGTAGAGGCCGGCGGCGGCCCACGCGGACTGGATGCGCGGCTCGGCCTGGGACGGGTCGAAGCTGGGGGGGAGGGCCATGATCGTGCTCCTTTTGCTCAGGAGCTGCGCGGCGGGGGCCGCGCCGATCAGGCCCGCGGCACGGAGGAGGCGCGGGCGGGCGCGGCCGCCGCGCAGCGTAACGGCTGCGGGCGGTTGCGTACTACGCCTACGTCGTCGCCTACCACGGGGGTGCCTTTCTGGTCGAGGGAGGACAACCGGGGCGCGGGTCGCGCGCCTGGGGACAAGGATACGGCCCCGGGGTGGTCCTGTCAACCGACTTGCGGCGGATAGGCGCTGTGTCGTTTGCATCGTGGTCGGCCCAGGGACTGCATTGCGATGCGGCGGGGCGACCCCGCGGGTCGCCCCTATGGCATGGTGGCCGCTGACCACATTGCGCAGGACTTTACGCCACATGCGGGGCGAATAGGCGGCCTGTAGTGTCCCCTTGACAACAGGCAGGGCCGGTGGTATGCTCCTGCAAGTGTCACTTTTACAACAGGCCGTGCGGCCGCTTTTTCGGGTGGGCTTCTGGTGTCAGAATGACACAATCACCCGGCCGCACGGCGATTTTAACGGCGCGATTTAGTGTTCTATCTACACTAATAGCCCCGGGGCAACGCCGGGGCAGGAGGGGCTGGATGAGCCTGGCGCTCTACCACGATACGCCGGAGACGGCGGCGGGCCTGACCGAGGAGATCAACCGGCTGCGCAGGGAGCGCAACGCGGTGATCCTGGCCCACAACTACGAGTACGGCGAGATCCAGGACCTGGCCGACTACGTGGGCGACTCGCTGGGCATGGCCCAGTACGCCGCGCGGAGCGACGCGCCGGTGCTGGTGGTCTGCGGGGTCCACTTCATGGCCGAGACCTCGGCCATCCTCTCCCCTGAGAAGACCGTGCTCATCCCCGACCCGGAGGCCGGGTGCTCGCTGGCCGCCTCAATCGACGCCGAGCAGCTGCGGGCCTGGAAGGCCGAGCACCCGGGCGCGGTGGTGGTCAGCTATGTCAACACGACGGCCGAGGTGAAGGCCGAGAGCGACTACTGCTGCACCTCGGGCAACGCCGAGCGGGTGATCCGGGCGATCCCCGAGGACAAGGAGATCCTGTTCCTGCCCGATATGTTCCTGGGCAGCTACCTGCGCCAGACCACGGGGCGCACCATGCACATCTGGGCCGGCGAGTGCCACGTGCACGCCGCGATCCGGCCGGCGATGGTCGAGCGGCAGCGCAGCGAACTGCCCGAGGCCGAGCTGCTGATCCACCCCGAGTGCGGCTGCGTGAGCAGCACCATGCACTACCTGGCCACGGGCAAGCTCAGCCCGGAGGGCACCCACATCCTCTCCACCGAGGGCATGATCAAGCACGCCGCGGCCAGCGGGGCGAGCCAGTTCATCGTCGCCACCGAGATCGGGGTGCTCCACCGCATGCGCAAGGCCAACCCCGCCAAGGAGTTCCTGCCGATTGACGAGTCGATCAGCTGCAAGTACATGAAGATGATCACGCTGGAGAAGGTGCGCGACAGCCTGCGCGACCTGAGCCACGTGGTCACGGTCGAGCCCGCGCTGGCCGCCCGCGCCCGCGGCGCCATCGAGCGCATGATCGCGCTGTAGCGCGAGGGGAATGAACGTGACAGTCAACGCTCCACGCTATGTGCTCGCCGCTCCGCCTGTCTCCGTGAAGCTCAAAAGGGTCGGGGTCCTGGTGATCGGGGCGGGGGCGGCGGGCCTGACGGCGGCCCTGGCGGCGGCCGCGCGGGCCGACGTGCTGGTGCTGGCGCGGGGGCCCCTGCCGGAGAGCAACTCGGCCATGGCCCAGGGCGGCATCGCCGCGGCCCTCGACGCGGCCGACTCGCCGGGCGCGCACATCGCCGACACGCTGGTGGCGGGCGCCGGCCTGTCGGACGAGGCCGCCGTGGCCGCCCTGGCCTACGAGGCGCCCGCCCTGATGCGCGACTTGGCCGCCCGCGGCGTGCCGTTCGAGCGCGAGGACGAGGCCCGCTTCAGCCTGGGGCTCGAGGGCGGGCACTCGGCCAGGCGCATCGTGCACGTGGGCGACGCGACGGGCTGGGCGGTGACCCGCGCCCTGATTGACGAGGCGCGGGCCCACCCGCGCATCGCCCTGCTCGAGGGCTGGCAGGCCGCCGACCTGCTCGACGCCGGCGGCAGGGTCGGCGGCGCGCTGGCCCGCGACCCCGAGGGCGGCTGGTGGCGGCTGCTGGCCGGCGCGACGATCATCGCCAGCGGCGGCGCTGGGGCGCTCTACGGGCTGACCAGCAACCAGCCCACGGCCCTCGGCGAGGGCATCGCCATGGCCTACAGGGCCGGCGCCGAGGTGGCCGACATGGAGTTCGTGCAGTTCCACCCGACGGTCTACCGCACCCGCGGGGGCCAGGGCTTTCTGATCACCGAGGCCGCCCGCGGCGAGGGCGGCGTCCTGCGCACGCCCGACGGCGCGCGCTTCATGCCGGCCTACGACCCCAGGGCCGAGCTCGCCCCGCGCGACGTGGTCACCCGCGGGATCTACGCGGCGATGCGGGCCGCGAAAAGCGACCACGTGCTGCTCGACCTGAGCCACCTGCCCCGCGAGCGCGTCGAGCGCCACTTCCCGACCATCTGCGCGAGGCTGCGCGAGGAGGGCCTGGACCCGGCGACGACGCCCATCCCGGTGGCCCCGGCGGCCCACTACCTGATGGGCGGTATCCGCACCGACCTGGACGGCGCGACCAGTGTGCCCGGTCTGTTCGCGGCGGGCGAGGTGGCCTGCACAGGCGTGCATGGCGCCAACCGCCTGGCCTCCAACTCGCTGCTCGAGTGCCTGGTCTTCGGCCGGCGGGCGGGCGAGGCGGCTGTGCAGCAGGACCAAGGACCAAAGACCAAAGACCCGAGCCGGGCCGAGCCGCCAGGCTGGCCGGAGGCCGGCGACCCATGCATGTCGGAACGGCCCGGCCCTGGTCCTTCGCCTGTGGTCTTTGGTCTACACTGGCGCGAGGAGCTGGCGGCGACGATGCGGGCGGCGGCCGGGCCCCTGCGCGACGGCGCGGGGCTGCGGGCGGGCCTGGGCGCGCTGGAGTCCTGGCCCGTCCAGGCCGACGCCGACGACGCGGAGGGCCTGACGGCGGCTAACGCGGCCCTGGTGGCGCGCCTGGTCGTGGCCGCGGCCCTGCTGCGCGAGGAGAGCCGGGGCGGCCACTTCCGCGCCGACTTCCCGCAGCAGCGCGAGGGCTGGCGCGCCCACAGCGTGCTGGCCAGAGGGCGCGAGCCCGCCGCCGCCGAGCACCTGGCCCCCGCCCCCGCCATGGCCCACGCGGCGGACTAGGACTCCGTCCAAGCTACGCCGCAGGGTGGCCACGCTGGGCCGCCCTTACGCCCGCCAGCGGCAGGCCGGGCGACTACGTGGGCCACCCTGGCGGGGCCGGCACCTACCTGCGCCACACCGACAGTGATTGGAGACCCCACAGTATGCTCGATCTCTCCCCCGACGTGATCCGCGACGTGGTCGCGCGGGCCCTGGCCGAGGACGTCGGCGCGGGCGACCTGACCACCCTGGCGGCGGTGCCGGCTGAGGCCCGCGCCGAGGCCGCCTTCGTCTTCCGCGAGGCCGGCGTGGTCTGCGGGCTGCCCGTGGCGCGGGCCGGCTTCGCCGCCGCCGACCCCGGGCTGACCCTGGAGGCGCGCGTCGAGGAGGGCGCCCGCGTCGAGCGGGGCGCGGTGGTGGCCACGGTGGCGGGCCCGGCCCGCGGGCTGCTCACGGGCGAGCGGGTGGCCCTGAACCTGCTCCAGCGCATGAGCGGCGTGGCCACGCTGGCCGCGCGCTATGTGGAGGCGGTGGCCGGCACGGGGGCGCGCATCCTCGACACGCGCAAGACCACGCCGGGGCTGCGGGCTCTCGAGAAGTACGCGGTGCGCGTGGGCGGGGCGACCAATCACCGCTACGGACTCTACGACGGCGTGATGCTGAAGGACAACCACCTCGCCATCCTCGCCGCCCAGGGCCTGGGGCTGGCCGAGGCGATCGGGCGGGCCCGGGCCGCCGTCGGCCCCATGGTGGCGGTCGAGGTCGAGGTCGAGAGCGTCGAGCAGGCCGCCGCGGCGGCCGCGGCCGGCGCCGACATGATCCTGCTCGACAACATGCCGCCCGCGCAGCTGCGGGCCGCCGTCGCCGCCGTGGCCGGCCGGGCCCGCACCGAGGCCAGTGGGGGCATCACGCTGGAGACGATCAGGGCCGTGGCCGAGGCGGGGGTGGACTTCATCAGCGTCGGCGCCCTGACCCACAGCGCCAGGGCCCTGGACATCGGTCTGGACATCGGCGTGCCGACGCAAGCCTGAGGCCCTGCCCCGGGTCGCGCCCCTTGACTTTGCTGCGCCGACGGGTATCCTGATCGGGTCAGCCTGTCGAGCAAGGAGAGTCCGCATGCGGATCGCGATCGTCGGCGCGGGCAACATCGGCGGGACGCTGGGCGCGAAGTGGGCCGCGGCGGGCCACAGCATCGTGTTCGGCGCGCGGGACCCTGAGAGCCCCAAGGCGCGGGGCGCCCTCGGCGCGGCGGGCGCGGGGGCGCGGCTCGCCACAATCGCCACGGCGCTGGCAGACGCCGAGGTGGTACTCCTGTCGCTGCCGGGCGCCGCCGTGGCCCCGTTCGCCGAGGAGCACGGCGCCGCCCTGGCGGGCAAGCTCGTCATTGACGCGACCAACCAGTTCGGCAGGCCCGTGATCAACGGCATCGCGCCGCTCCAGGCGGCGGCGCCGACAGCGACTGTGGCGCGCGCCTTCAACTCCCTGGGCTGGGAGAACTTCGCCGACCCGCTGGTCGGGGGCGTGCAGGGAGACCTGTTCTACTGTGCGCCGGAGGGCGAGGCGAGCGCCAGGGTCGAGGAGCTGATCGCAGCCGTGGGCCTGCGGCCAGTGCGCGTGGGCGACCTTGACCAGGCCCCCCTGGTTGACAACCTCGGCGCCCTGTGGGTGGCGCTGGCCTTCGGCCAGGGCAGGGGGCGCAGGCTGGCCTTCAAGGTCCTGACGCCGTAAGGATGGGCCGGGGCCACAGGCGAGGCTGAGGGGAGCCGCGCGGGCGCCCGGCTCCCCCTCGCCCCTTGTCAAATGATGGCGCGCAGCTGCTCACGCAGGCCGCTCATGCCCACCAGGCCGTAGTTAATCTTACGCACGCCGCCGTCCTGCGCGACAAGAATGGTGGTAGGCAGGGTGAGCACGCCGTAACGTCGCGCCAGCCCGGGCTCGCGCTCG
Source organism: Chloroflexaceae bacterium (assembly GCA_035327325.1). Lineage (GTDB taxonomy): Bacteria > Chloroflexota > Chloroflexia > Chloroflexales > Chloroflexaceae > CAIWXH01. Next base: position 7,883 of record DAOLDO010000186.1, read on the forward strand.
ACGTCAACGGGCCGGATCATCGGCTGAAAGCGCGCGTCGAGCTGCCCGAGGTAGCGGGCCTGGAGCGCGCAGGCCGCGCAGCCCGGCCCGCGGAAGAAGAGCAGCTGCGGCCCCGCCACCGGGCCGAGGGCGGCGCTCAGCCTGCGCCGCTGAGAGGCGCCGAGCAGGCGGAGGGCGAGGGCGAGCAGCGCCCCTGCGACGATCGCCACAAGCAATCGCTCCAGCATAGCGGCGTCCCCCTATGGCTCGGCCCGGGCGCGCCTGAAGCCGGGCACGCCCAGGCGGCTAAGCTGGTAGTAGGTGAAGCAGCCGGCGCAGAAGCCGGCGAAGACGTTGAGGCCGGCCAGGACGACGATCAGCCAGCTGAAGGCCCAGCCCGGCGCGGCGAGCCCGGCCCAGACCAGCGCGGCCGCCAGGGCCGTGACCCCGCCGCTGAGGGCCTGGGCGAAGCGGTGCGGGGCGTGGAAGTCGGGCACGATCTCGGGCCGCACCAGGGCGGTCGGCCTGAGGGCGCGCAGGTAGAGCTGCGCGAGGGGCGGGGCCGCCGCGCCCAGCAGGTTCGCGGCGGCGACTGCGCGGCGCGGGTCTACCACGCGGGGGCCGCGCGGGTTGAAACCATGCCAGGGGCGCCGTCCAGGCGACCTGGCGCCGTCCAGGCCCGGGCTTCCAGCTCATGCGGACGCCATACTTCCGGTTTGACACAGGCCACTGGCTTCTGTAGAATGGCCATGGCACACGATCAGGAACACAATCCCACGAACAGTTAAAAGGGCCCGGCGCGCCTTCACCCGCGCGCCTGACCCTTTGCGTGTTTAAGCTGCTACAGACAGGTGTAGGCGGCACTGGCGGAGAAGCGCACAATGACTGCGAAGCTGAAGTCGCCCCGCAAGGGCGCACCAGTGACCGGAACGGCCAGCCTGAACGGCCTCGCCGCCTACGGCGAGGGCAGGCGACGCGTGATCATCGAGCGGGTCACGCCGGAGATCGATTGCGGGCGCTACCCGATCAAGCGGGTGGTCGGCGAGCAGGTGGTCGTCGAGTGCGACGCCTTCGCCGACGGCCACGACGTGCTGGCCTGCGCGGTGCGCTACAGGGGCGCCGGCGACGAGGGCTGGCGCGAGGCGCCGATGCGGCACATGGTGAACGACCGCTGGCGCGGCGAGTTCACCGTCGAGGCCGTCGGCCCCTGCGCCTACACGGTCATGGCCTGGGTGGACCGCTTCGGCACCTGGGAGCACCAGCTCCACAAGCGCGTCGAGGCCGCCCAGGATGTGCGGGTTGAGCTGCTGATCGGCGCCGAGCTGGTGGCCGAGGCCGCGGCCGCGGCGACGGGCGACCACGCCGAGACCCTGCGCG
>DAOLDO010000187.1:0-5308 GCA_035327325.1 Chloroflexaceae bacterium
CCCCCCCACCCCACTCCGCGGGGACGCAGCGAGGAGCAACACCACCCCCGCCGTGAACTCCCAGGCCGACCTGTCGGCCTACAGGGCCGCCCTCGAAGGGGCCGCCCTCTACACAGACGCGGCGCGGGGCCGCATCCTGATGCGCGACCGCGACCGGGCCGCCCTGCTCCACCGCCTCTCGACCAACCACGTCGAGGGGCTCGCCCCGGGCCAGGGGGCGGACACGGTGCTCACCACGCCGATCGGTCGGATCATTGACCTGCTCGGCGTCTACGCCCTCGACGAGGCCCTGCTGCTGGTGACGAGCCCGGGCCGCGGCCCGGCGATCGTCAGCCACCTGCGCAAGAACATCTTCTTCAACGACAAGGTGAAGCTCGAGGACGCGAGCGCCGCCCTCGGCCAGCTGGCCCTCTACGGCCCAAGGGCCGGGGCCCTGCTGGCGGCCCGCGGGCTGCCCGGCGCCGAGCTGCCGGCCCGCGGCATCGCCGTCGCCAGCTGGCGCGACCAGCCGCTCTACGTGGCGGGCTGCCGGCCGATCGGCGGCGCGGGCCGCTGGCTGATCGCTCCGCCCGAGGCCCTGGAGGACCTGGCCGCCGAGCTGCGGGCCGACGGCGCGGCCCCGCTCGACGAGGCCACCCACGAGGTGCTGCGGGTCGAGGCCGGCCACCCCGCCTACGGCCGCGAGCTCTCGCAGGAGTACATCCCGCTCGAGACCGGCCTGTGGGACGCGGTGAGCTTCAACAAGGGCTGCTACGTCGGGCAGGAGATCATCGCCAGGATGGAGAGCCGCGGCCGGCTCGCCAAGCGCCTGCGGGGCCTGCGCTTCGCCGCGCCGCCCGCGCTGCCGGCGGAGGCCGCCGCCCCCCTCGCCAAGCTCGACGCCGGCGGCAAAGAGGCCGGCGACCTGACCAGCGTGGCCGAGTCGCCCCGCCACGGCCTGATCGGCCTGGCCTATGTGCGCACCGCCTACGCCGAGCCGGGCACGCGCCTGCTGGCGGCCGGCGCCGAGGCCGAGGTGGTGGCTCTGCCCTTCGGGGCCCAGGCGGGCTGAGCCCGCCGGAGCTGCAGGATCGCCCAGCATGTCCAGGCCCGTCACCAGGCGCAACACCTTCATCCTCGAGCTCGAGCGCCAGCGCGATCTGCTCCGCCGCCAGCAGGAGCGCGATCAGCGCGTGCTCGCCGCGCTCTACAATATCAGCCTGGCCTGCCGCGAGCGCCCCGACTTCCGGGCGATCTTCCAGACGATCCGCGAGGAGCTTGCGGCGGTCTTCAGCTTCGACGCCGCCTACTTCGCCTTCTGCGACGAGCGCCCCGACCACTTCAAGTGCGCCCTGCTGGTTGACGAGGACACGGTCCAGTATATCGAGGACACCGAGTACGGCTACCTGACGGGGCGGGTGGTGCGCGGCGGCCAGCCGCTGCTGTTCCGCGACCTGGTGGCCGAGTTGAACCCCGGCCAGCCGCCGACGCCCTTCGGCCACACCGAAAAGCGCTCGCGCTCGTGGCTCGGCGTACCCCTGCTGATCGGCCAGGAGTCGATCGGCGTGATCTCGATCCAGAGCTACCAGGTCGGCATCTACGGCGAGGCCACGCGCGACCTGCTCCAGCGTATGGCCAACGTGATCGCGGTGGCCCTGGAGAATGTGGCCCTGATCGAGCGCATGGGCCGGCTCAGCACCGCCCTCGGCGCCCAGGTGACCGCCCGCACCAAGGAGATTGACGCCCTGAGCGGGATCGCGGCCGGCCTGGTCGAGCGCCAGCCCCTGCCCGAGCTGCTCGGGCGGGCCCTCGACGTCGTGCTCGGCCTCTTCAAGCTCGAGGCCGGCAACGTGCGCCTGCTCGACGAGCCCCGCGAGTACCTGGTGCTCTACGCCCAGCGGGGCTTCACGGATCAGTACGTCGGCCGCACCGTCCGCTCGCAGCTGGCCACCAGCCCGATCCGCGAGGTGGTGGAGACGGGGCGGCCCACGATCATCAGCCACGGCTGGCGGGCCCACTACCAGCGCACGCGGGGCGCGACCAACATTCCGCTCCACGTCTTCCCGCCCTTCGAGAGCTCGCTGATCCTGCCCCTGGCCCTCGGCGAGGTGGTGATCGGCACGCTCAGCCTGTTCGGCTACGCGCCCCGCGACTTCGACGACCACGAGGTGCGCCTGGCCCAGTCGGTGGCCAACCAGATCGCGATCGTGGTCGAGAACCGCCGCCTGCTCGACGAGCGCGAGCGCCAGATCGCCGAGCTGCGCGCCCTCGGCGAGGTGAGCATCGCCGCCTCGACCGCGGCCGACATCGCGGCCATCCAGCGCTGCATCTACGACGCCCTGCGCACCTTCATGAGCATTGACGTCTTCTCGATGATTATCTACGACCCCGAGCGGGGCGTGGTCACCGAGGGGCTGACAATAGACGAGGGCGAGAGCTACGCCGAGTGGGCCAACCAGCCGCCGCCGCCCCACTCGCTCACCGCCCACCTCCTGCGCACAGGCAAGGCCCTGCGCTTCGCCGACCTGCCTGCCGAGATCCACGCCTACCCCGACGTCCATGGCGCGCCCACGGGCTCGCAACGCCCCGCCCGCTCGTGGATCGGCGTGCCCCTGCGCGACCGCGACGGCCGCCTGATCGGCCAGATGAATGTGCAGAGCTACAGCCCCGCCATGTACGGGGCCCGCGACGAGACCTTCCTGCACAGCGTGGCCGCCCAGGTGGCCCTGCACATTCAGAACGTGCGCCTGCTGACGCAGCGCGAGCGCCAGATCGCCGAGCTCGAGGCGATCGGCCAGATCGGCAAGGCCGTCACCGCCTCGGCCGACCTCGACCAGATGCTCGCCGAGGTCTACAGGGTCTTCAGCGAGCTGCTCGCCCCCTCGGTCTTCGCCCTGCTCGTCTGCGAGCCCGAGAGCGGGATCATCACCAGCGCCGTCTTCGTCGAGGAGGGCGACTGGGTGCCCCTCGACATGGTGGGCCGCGCGGTCACGCCCGGCTCGATCGCCGACTGGATCCTCACCCACCGCGAGCCCCTGCTCTTCAACGACCTGGTCGAGCAGCGCCACGAGCTGCTCAGGCGCGGGATCCAGCCGCGCCCGGTCGGCCCCGCCAACCCGGTGCGCTCGTGGGCCGGCGTGCCCGTGGTGGCCCGCGACGGCGAGCTGATCGGCGTGCTCTCGATCCAGGACTACGGGGCCTACCGCTACGACGGCGGCACCCTCGACTTCCTCGGCCAGGTGGCCAGCCACGTCAGCCTCGGCGTGCAGAAGGTGCGCCTCTTCCACGAGCGCGAGGGCCTGCTGCGCGAGGCCCAGGCCCACGCCGAGTCGGCCGAGCGCCAGGCCCACCGCATCGAGCTGGTCCACCGCATCGCCTCGGTGCTCTCCGCCCGCCTCGACCAGCAGGAGATCCTCGACCTGGCCGCCCGCGAGCTGGTGCAGCTCTTCTGGGCCGACCACACGGGCACGGTCATCCTCAGCGGCGAGGGCCGCGGCTACGTGGCCGCCGAATACCCAGACACGGGGATCGTCGGCCTCGAGCTCGACCTGCGCGAGAACCTGGTGGTCCGGCGCATCGCCGAGACGCGGCGGCCCGTGATCATCACCGACTTCGACGGCGACCCCGTGGCCGCCGACTCGCGCGAGCTGTGGCGCTCGCTCGGCATCCAGTCCCTGGTGATCGTGCCCCTGATCAGCCGCGACCGGGTCTTCGGCTCGATCTCGCTCGACAGCTACAGGGGGCCCCTGATCTTCAGCGACGAGGAGCTGGAGCTGATGATGACCGTGGCCACCTCGATCGCCGCCGCGGTCGAGAACGCCCAGCTCTTCGCGGCCGAGCAGGAGCAGCGGCGCACCGCCGAGACCCTGCGCGAGATGGCCCGCGTGCTCTCGACCTCGTTCGACCCCGACGAGGTGCTGCGCCTGGTGCTCGACGAGCTGGGCCGGGTGATCAGCTTCGACACGGCCTCGATCATGCTGGTGGACGGCGAGCAGCTGCGCATGGCCGCCTTCAAGGGCTGGCCGAAGGAGCATGAGCCCCGCGGCCTCAGCCTGCCCATGGAGGGCAGCGCCGCCGGCGCCGTGGCCCTGCGCCGCGAGCCGCTGCTCTACGTGCAGGGCCAGGGAGGCAGCCCCTGGATGACCCTCCCCACGGCGGCTAATATCCGCTCGTGGCTCGGCGTGCCTCTGATCGCGCGGGGCCGCGTGCTCGGCGTGCTCAACATCGACTCGCGCATCCCCCGCGACGCCGCCGAGCGCGAGGTGACGGTGCCCGCCCGCCTCTTCAGCGAGCGCGACATCGAGGTGGCCCGCACCTTCGCCACCCACGCCGCCCTCGCGATCGAGAACGCCCGCCTCTATCAGGAGTCGGTCACCCGCGTCGAGCAGGAGCTCGAGATCGCCAGGCGCATCCAGTCCAACCTCTTCCCCCGCGAGCTGCCCGCCATCGGCGGCCTCGAGCTGGCCGCCCGCTGCCTGCCGGCCCGCGAGACCGGCGGCGACTTCTACGATCTGGTTGACCTCGGCGCCCGCGTGGGCGTGGTCGTCGGCGACGTGAGCGGCAAGTCCCTGCCCGCCGCCATGCTCATGGCCGTGGCGCGCTCGACCGCCCGCTCCGAGGCCCGCAACCACGAGCCGCCCTGGGTCGTGCTCACCGAGACCAACCGCTGGCTGGTGGACGACGTGCCGCGCAACAGCTTCGTCGCCCTCAGCTACGCCCTGGTGGACGTGGACCGGCGCCGCCTGCTGCTCGCCTCGGCCGGCCAGCTCACCCCGCTGCTGCGCCGCGCCGACGGCACCACCTCCTACCTCGAGAGCCCCCAGTCGCTGCCCCTCGGCCTGAGCGACCAGACCGAGTTCGGCCAGCTCGAGACCGACGTGAGCCCCGGCGACACCATCCTCTTCTACACCGACGGCATCGTCGAGGCTCACGACCAGTGCCGCAACCTGTTCGGCTTCGAGCGCCTCGAGCGCCTGCTCCAGGCGTGGGGCCACCTGCCCCCCGTCGCCCTGATTGACCGCGTCATCGCCGAGGTCCACGCCTTCAGCGAGGGTATGCCGCCCCACGACGATATGACTATCGTTGTCGTGCGCGTCGCGGGCTGAGCGCGCCAAAAAGCCCCGGCTTCCGCCGGGGCTGGGATGGCAGGATGAGGCTGAGTGTGGCTGCACTGGGCCACGCGGGGGCGACCACGCTGGGGCGGCCACGCTGGGCCGCCCTTACGTCCGCCCGCGCAGGGTGGCCGCGCTGGGCCACGCGGGGACGGCCACGCTGGGGCGGCCACGCCGGGCCGCCCTTACGTCCGCCCGCGCAGGGTGGCCGCGCCGGG
>DAOLDO010000187.1:5408-9237 GCA_035327325.1 Chloroflexaceae bacterium
CACGCCGGGCCGCCCTTACGTCCGTCCGCGCAGGGTGGCCGCGCCGGGCCACGCGGGGGCGGCCACGCCGGGCCGCCCTTGCGAGCGCCAGACACAGGTACGGACGACCTGGCGTGGTCGCCCGTACCTGGGGTGGCCTGTCACCGCCGAGCGGTCAGGCTGCTAGTTGACGCTGACGGTGATCTTGCGCGGCTTGACCTCCTCGGCCTTGGGCACGTTGAGGTGCAGGACGCCCGCCTCGAGCCGGGCCTCGATCGCGTCGCCGCGCACGGTGGCCGGCAGGCCCACGCTGCGGCTGAAGCTGCCGTAGCGGCGCTCAACGCGGTGGTAGTTGCGCTCGCGGGTCTCCTCGCTCTGCCTGACCTCGCCGCTGATCGTCAGCACGCCGTTCTCGAAGGTGATGTTCAGGTCCTCGGCCTTCAGGCCGGGCACGGCGGCCTCGATCACATAGGCGTCGGCGGTCTCGCTCAGGTCCAGGGCGGGGGCGAAGCCGCCGCCGTTGCGCACCGAGCCGCTCGGCACCATGCTCTCCTCGAACAGGCGGTTCACCGCCTCGCGCAGGGTCATCGCCTCCTGGAACGGGTCCCAGCGGGTGACGTTCGTCATCGCGTGCCTCCTCATCAGTCAGTCCTTTACGTATCGTCGAAGGGTTCGTCGAACTGATGACAGGGTACAGCGCGAGTGTTAGACCGACGTCGAAGGCGCGTTAGAGCGATGTTAGTGTTATGGGCCGGGGGGGAACTGGGCTGATCCCGGGATGGTAGCGTTCTCGGCGTGGCGAATCCCGCTGTCGATGAGCTGGTTGCCGTAGATGTCGGTGACGCGGAAGGTGTACGGCCCCGGGCCCATGCCGCTCTCGCGGACGAAGAAGTTGTAGTCTGTGCGCGGCACCTGAACCCACTGGCCGGCGCCGTTGCGGTACTCCAGCGTGGCGACCGGGTTGCGGTGGTTGCGCACCTGCACCGCCGTCCACCACTGGTTGCTGCCGTCTTTGAAGTGGTAGGCGATCGGGCCGGTCAGCTCGGGGCTGATCACGCGCCATGTAATCGGCACGCGCCCGCGCTCCATGGCGGCGATCTTTCCGAAAGCCTGGGGGCTCAGGTCGAGGTGGTTTACGTTGCAGCCCCGGTCCGGCGGCACGTAGACATCGGGGCACTTGTCAACGATGCGCACGACAATCGTGGCGTCGGGCCCCTTCACCTCGACGTAGGCGCCGCACCAGGCGGCGGGGCCGGGGTCGCTGTAGTTGTGGTAGGCCAGCGCGGCCACCATCAGGTCGTCCGGCGATGGCCCGAACATGCAGCTGCCGTCGCCGTTGGCCTCCCAGTAGTAGGTGGCCTCGCCAGTCAGCACAGGCGTGTCGGGCGTCCCGGGCTGAGACGAGCCGGTGGTGACCACCATCGGCAGGAAGGCCCGGCGCTGCTGCGCCTGGCCGATGGCTATGGACGAAGCCCCGAGGGCCCCCGCGAGGGCCAGGGCGAGCATGGCGATACGAACGAGGTTCATCATTGGGCGCCTCTCCTCTTAACCGTTTCTCAACCAATGATTAAACGGCATGTTCGGGCGAGGCGCCCTGGTACCATGGTCCTCTTGTGACCCCCTACCCGACCAGCTCCTCCAGGCGCTCGACGTAGCCGGCGAGCACGGCGAAGGTCTCCTCGACGGGCTGGGGCGAGGCCATGTCCACGCCGGCCAGGCGCAGGGTCTCCAGCGGGAAGCGCGAGCCGCCGGCCTTGAGGAAGCCGAGGTAGGCGTCCACGGCGCCCGGCTCGCCGGCCAGCACGCGGCGGGCGAGGGCGTGGGCGCCGGAGATGCCGGTGGCGTACTGGTAGACGTAGAAGTTCGCGTAGAAGTGGGTCGAGAACTGCATCCAGGTCGAGCCGACCCGCTCGCGGTCCACGACGACCTCGGGGCCGTAGCCCTCGGCGAAGAGGTCGGCCATGAGGCCGTTCATCCAGTCGGCGGTGAGGGCCTCGCCCCGCTCGACCCGCTCGTGGATGGCCAGCTCGAAGCGGGCCAGGGTGGGCATGATGAAGAAGTAGCGGTGGAAGTTGGCCATGGCCTCCTCGATCAGGGCGATCTGCTCGTCGCGGCCCTGCAGGCGCTTGAGCAGGTGGGCCCGCACGAGGGCCTGGTTGAAGTTCGAGGCGACCTCGGCCAGGAAGAGGCCGTAGAAGCTGTAGACGAAGGGCTGGGCGCCCCGCGTGTAGTACGAGTGCATCGAGTGGCCCAGCTCGTGGGCCAGGGTGCTGAGCCCGAAGATGTCGTCGTTGTACGACATCATGATGAAGGGGTGGGTGCCCGGCGAGCCCATCGAGAAGGCGCCGGCGCGCTTGCCGCGGCTCGGGTAGACGTCCACCCAGCGCTGCTCGGTCAGGCCGCGGCGCATGGCGGCCACGTACTCGTCGCCCAGCGGGGCCATGCCGTCGCAGACCCACTCCACGGACTGGTCGTAGGGCACGCGCAGGGGGGCGCTCGTGAGCGGCGCCTTGGTGTCGTAGACGTGCAGGGGGCCGCCGCCGAGGGCGCGCCGGCGCAGGCGCCAGTAGCGGTGCCAGGTGGGCAGGTGGCGCTGGAAGGTGGCAATCAGGCTGTGGAACACCTCGGGCGGGATGAAGTTGGGGCCGAGGGCCGCCTCCAGGGCCGAGCCGTAGCGCCTGGCCCGGGCCACGAAGACGTTGCGCTTGACCTCGGCCGAGAGGCAGCTGGCCATGGTGTTCTTGAAGGCCAGGTGGGCGTCGGCGTAGTGTTCCCACGCGCTCTTGCGCACGGCCGGGTCGGGGTGGGTGACGAGGGCGTTGATCGTGCCCTGGCCGATCTCGTAGCGCTCGCCGGCGCCGTCGGTCGCCGGCTCGAAGCGCAGGTCGGCGTTGGCGAGGATGCCGTGGGTGGCCGCGGCGGCGTCGAGGGGCTCGCCGGCCTGGCGCAGCAGCTCCTCGACCTCGGCCGAGCGCACATGGGGGGCGCGGGCGGCCAGGCGCGCGAAGTGGTGCGCGTAGACGGCCAGGCGCGGCTCCTCGGCGGCCCAGCGGGCCAGAGTCTCGCCGCCGACGGCGAGCAGCTCGGGGTCGCCGAAGGCCATGGCGGCGCCGAGGCGGGCGGCGAGGGCGGCGGAGCGGTCAACGCGGGCCTTGGCGGCCTGGTCGAGGGTGTCCACGGCGTAGTGCATGCGGGCGTACACGCCCACCTTGCCGCTCTCGCGCAGCAGCTCGGCGGCGAGCTCGAGGTAGCCGGCCACGACGTCCGGGCCCTCGGCGAGGCGCCCGCGGAAGGCGGCCAGCTCGGCGACCCGGGCGGCGACGCGGGCGAGGGCGGCCTCCCAGTCGGCCTCGCTGGCGAAGACGCTGTCGGGGTTCCAGGTGTAGGGGACGGGGATCTCGCTGCGCTCGGGGATGCGCTGGGGCATGCGGGGGCTCCTTTCCAGGTTTGATGGCGGGGCCATTTTACCATCGTGCGGAAGCTGGCCACGCCCGCTGTCTGCAAAGGATGTCCCTGCCACCCCTGTTGCGCAGGGGGCGCCCCTGCGACCCCGCACGCTGCAGGGATGTCCCTGCCACCCCTGTTGCGCAGGGGGCGCCCCTGTGACCCCGCACGCTGCAGGGATGTCCCTGCCACCCCTGTTGCGCAGGGGGCGCCGCGCCGCGCCCCCTGCACCCCCGGCGCCAGGGGCTCGCGCCCCTGGACCCCGTAAGCGTTTGCCTCTGCCGTGCCATCCGGCCCGTTGTCATGCCACCTGGGCGCTGCCGTTCAGGGCGCCCCGGCGCGCCGAGGCGCCCCGGCCGGCGTAGTCAGCCCGGCGCCGCCAGGCCGTGTGCCAGCCCGCCCCGCC
>DAOLDO010000188.1:0-9208 GCA_035327325.1 Chloroflexaceae bacterium
CCCAGCCCCCGCCGTCGAGGACTTCCTGCGCGGCCAGCAGACCTACGACGCCGACCTGATGTGGGAGTCGTTCAGCCCCGCGCTGCGCCAGAGCCTCGAGGGCCGCGAGATCACCCGCGACACCCTGGCCGAGCGCGTCGAGAGCGAGCGCCGCTCCGGGCGCCGCTACAGCGGGTTCCAGTATATCGGCGGGCTCGAGGTCGGCGACAGGCAGAAGATGTACTTCTATGCCGTCAGCGTCGCCTCGCCCCAGGAGCAAGGGACCATCTCCTTCGTCTTCACCGTCGGCAGCGACGGGAAGATCGTGAGCGTGGAATAGCCGCCGCGTCGCCCGCGCCCTGAGTCGCAACCGGGAAGCCCGTAGCTGAACTGGAGCACCTGCATGGCAATTGAGCCCTACCGCCCCAACGATGGCCAGCACCGCGACGATCTCGACCGCGAGATTGATAAGAAGCTCGACCGGCTTTTCCATCGCTGGAACTGGAAGCTCTTCCGGTTCGTCAGGACGTGCATCTTCATCGCCATCGCCATCTGGCTGGCCTTCAACCTCGTGCCGCCGATGTTCATGACGGTGATCTCGGGCGACCTGGGGCCGATGATCCTGCAGTTCCTGCCGATCGCGGCCTACCTCTTCTTCTTCATCGGCTTCCAGTTCTTCCTGATGTACTTCTTCATGGCCCGCACCCGTATCTACTGGGTGCGCCCGGGCGAGACGGGCATCGGCTTCAAGGACTACCGCGGCAACCCCGAGGTGCTCGAGGCCGCCAGCCGCGTGGTGACCCTGCTGAAGGGCGCCAAAGAGTTCAAGAAGATGGGCGGCGAGGTTACCCGCGGCATCCTGCTGATCGGCCCCCCCGGCACCGGCAAGAGCTACCTGGCCCAGGCGATCGCCACCGAGGCCGGCGTGCCCTTCGGCTACCTGAGCGCTCCCTCACTGCAGTCGGCCTGGATGGGCATGGGCAACATCAAGGTCATGAACCTGTACCGCAAGGCCCGCCGCTTCGCCCGCGAGTACGGCGCCTGCATCCTTTTCATTGACGAGATTGACGCCGTAGGCGGCGCCCGCAGCCGCAACCTGCAGGGCGCCGGCGCCATGGGCATGGCCGATGACCCCTCCACGGGCGGTCGCGACAACGTCATGATGGGCATGGGCGGCATGATGGGCGGCGGCAGCGGCATCCTCAACGAGCTGCTGCTCCAGATGGACCCGCCCCCGCAGGACCACTGGTGGGGCAAGCTGCTGCGCACTCTGCGCCTGCGCCGCGGCAAGCCCGACATGCCTCCCGTACTGACCATGGGCGCCACCAACATCGCCGAGAGCCTCGACGCCGCCCTGCTGCGCCCCGGTCGCTTCGATCGCAAGATCGCCGTCGAGGCCCCCGACGCCGACGGCCGCCGCGAGGTGCTCGAGTACTACCTCAGCAAGGTCAAGCACGAGCCCATGCCCCTCGACCGCATGGTCTCCGACACGATCGGCTACACGCCTGTCGCGATCAAGTACTGCGTCAACGAGGCGACCATCCACGCCCACTTCGACGGCCGCGCCGCGATCAACTACTGGGACTTCACGCGCGCCCGCGAGACCCACGAGTGGGGCCTGCGCCAGCCGATCCGCTCCATGTCCTACGAGGAGCGCCGCCGCATCGCCTACCACGAGGCCGGCCACGCCTACGTGATGGTCAAGCTGCTCAAGAAGGAGCGCCTGACCAAGGTGACGATCGTGCGCCACGGCAACGCCCTCGGCTTCGCCGCCTGGAAGCCCGAGGAGGAGATCCACACCCGCACCAAGGACGAGCTGCTCGACCGGATCAAGATCAGCTTGGGCGCTCGCGCCGCCGAGGAGCTGTTCCTGGGCATCCAGATGAGCGGCGTCACCGGCGACCTCCAGAGCGCCACGGGCGTGGCCGCGATGATGGTCGGCGCCTACGGCATGGACGAGAGCTTTTTCTCGTACCTGACCTTCGGCATGCAGGGCCTGAACGCCGGCGACATCAAGCCCCGCATCGAGGGCATCCTCCAGGAGCAGTACCGCCAGGTCAAGCAGCTCCTCGAGAGCAACCGCGAGGCGGTGATCGCGATCGCCGAGGCCCTGATCATGCGCAACGAGCTGACCGACATTGACGTGAAGGAGATCCTCGAGCGCATCGAGGCCACCCACCCCTACACGCCGATCAGCGCCAAGAAAGAGCGGGCCGCCTTCGGCTTCGCCGGCGCCTCGCGCGCGCCCGCGGGCGCCGGCCTGGTGCGCCGCCGCCGCGAGACACCCCGCGCCCTGCCGCCCGCACCCGGCACGATCATCATTGACGCCAAGGAGCAGGGCGACGGCGCGTAGCGTCATCGTGCCCGCCCCGCATCCGGTAGAGACGCCCCGCGGGGCGTCTCTACGGCATTAAAACAGCCGCCCCTGCACCGCCCCCCCGTCGTCGGGGGGCGGCTGCGTGCGCTCGGTGTAGGGCAGCCCCAGGTGGTCGTAGGCCCGGCGGGTGGCGACGCGGCCGCGGGGCGTGCGCTGGAGGAAGCCGAGCTGCAGCAGGAAGGGCTCGTAGACGTCCTCGATCGCGTCCACCTCCTCGGCCAGGGCTGCCGCCAGGGTCGAGAGGCCCACCGGCCCGCCGGCGAACAGCTCGACGATCGCCCTGAGCAGGCGCCGGTCGTTCTCGTCCAGGCCCAGGTCGTCCACCTCGAGCTGGGCCAGCGAGGCCCGCGCCACCTCCAGGGTGATCTGGCCGTCGGCCACCACCTGGGCGTAGTCGCGCACGCGCCGCAGCAGCCTGTTGGCGATGCGCGGCGTGCCGCGGGCCCGCCGCCCGATCTCGCGCGACGCCTCGTCGCTGATTGGCATGTCGAGGATGCGCGCCGAGCGGCTCACGATCTCGCGCATGGCCTCGTCCGAGTAGAACTCGAGCCTGTGCGGCGCCACGAAGCGGTCGCGCAGCGGCGAGGTCAGCAGGGCCAGCCTGGTCGTCGCGCCGATCACCGTGAAGCGCGGCAGCTTCAGGCGCAGGTTGCGCGCGCTCGGCCCCTTGCCCACGATCAGGTCGAGGGCGAAGTCCTCCATCGCCGGGTAGAGCACCTCCTCCACGGCCCGGTTCAGGCGGTGCACCTCGTCAATGAAGAGGATGTCGTTCTTCTGCAGGTTGGTCAGGATGGCCGCCAGATCGCCGGCCCGCTCGATCGCCGGGCCGCTGGTGACCTTGATCTTCACGCCCATCTCGTGGGCCAGCACGTTCGAGAGCGACGTCTTGCCCAGGCCGGGGGGGCCGTAGAAGAGGGTGTGGTCGAGAGGCTCGGCGCGGGCGCGGGCCGCCGCCACGGCAATGCGCAGCTGCTCGACGACCTTTTCCTGCCCGATGAACTCGGCGAGGCTCCGCGGCCGCAGGCTCTTCTCGACCTGGTTGTCCTCGCCGCCGGCCTTCGGGCTGAGCAGCCGCTCCTCGTCGTCCATCGTCCCCTCGCACGGGCGTGCCAATCTCGGGGCATTATAGCACAGCAGAAAGCCCCCTCCCGGCTCTCGGAAGAGGGGGCTCCGCTGGCGCGGGCTCGGCGCCTAGTGCACGCCCAGGCGACCCGTTCGGGCATGGTCGGAGCGTCTCGGGCTTCAGAACGCCATACCCTATGCCCTAGACCCGATACCCTGCGCTGAAAGCGCACTAGGCCCTGCCGACCACCTTCGTGTCGCCGACCAGGTCGGCGAAGGCGCGGAAGATGTCGCTCTCGGTCACGATGCCGACGATGTTGCGCTCGCCGTCAACCACCGGCAGGCTGCCGAAGTGGTGGTGGGCCATCAGCCTGGCCGCCTCGCCCAGGGGCGTCTCGGGGCTCACGGTGATCACGTCGCGCGACATCACCTCGGTGACCTCCATGCCGGCGTGGAGGTGGCGCGAGGCCGCCAGGAGCAGGTCGCGCTCGGCGAGGAGCCCGACCACGCGGCCGCTCGCGTCCACAACGGGCAGGTGGCGCAGGTGGTGGTACTGCATGATGCCGAGGGCCGACAGCGCGCTGGACTCAGGCTCGATCGTCACCGGGTGGGCGCTCATCCGATCGCGGACCAGCATGGTCTCGCTCCTTTCTGGCGCAGGGTGCAGCGCTACGTTGGCGGTCGGGGTGTGGTCTGGCACGCGCGATACTCGCCTGCTTCGTCCCTTCTTCTTCTTGGGCCTGCACCGTATCGTACCCCCCGCGCGCCCCTCCGGTGATAAGAACTATTAAGGTGCCGTTAACAGGGGGCAACTAGCAGCGGGCGCGGAAGACCGGCTGCACCGGGCGCCCGACCAGGAAGCGCTCGACGCCGTGCTCGAGGGCCTGGCGGTAGACCTCCAGCGCCCCCCCGATCCCCTCCACCGTCCGGTCAATGTCCTCGTCGCTGTGGGCGTAGCTGACGATCAGCGAGGGCATTAGCAGCCCGCGCCTGATCGTCTCCTGCAGGAACAGCGCGCGGAACAGCTGCGAGTCCCTGCCCTCTTGGTCGCGCGTGGCGTAGACCAGGGCGCACGGCCGGCCGATCACCAGGAAGCGTCCCTCCAGCCCGTGCCGGGCGATCTGCTGCTCGACGCCCTCGCGCAGCCGGCGCCCCTGGCGGTCCAGGTGCGCGATCACCGGCTCGTCGCGGTAGACCTTCATGGTCGCGATCGCCGCCGCCAGCGCGTGGGTCTCGGCGCCGTGGGTGGTCGAGAGCAGGAAGACCCGCTCGCGGTCGTGGTCAATGCCGCCCAGGCGCATGTACTCGCGCTTGCCGGTCAGGGCCGAGACCGCGAAGCCGTTGCCCAGGGCCTTGCCGAAGGTGGCCAGGTCGGGCACGATGTCGTAGTAGGCCTGGCCCCCGCCGTTGTGCCAGCGGAACCCCGTGATCATCTCGTCCAGGACCAGCAGGGCCCCATTGCGGTGGCACAGGTCGCGCAGCCGGTGCAGGAAGCCGTCGGCCGGGTCCTCGTTCTTGGCCGGCTCGAGCATGACGCAGGCGATGCGGCCCGGGTGCTGCGCGAAGAGCGCCTCGACACTCGCGAGGTCGTTGTAGCGGAACTTCAGCGTGAGCGAGCGCAGCTGCTCGGGGATGCCCGCGGCCATCGCGGTCGTGCCGATGAACCACTCGTTGTACGAGAAGAAGGGGTGGTCGGCGCAGATCGCGACCATGTCGCGCCCGGTCGCGGCGCGGGCCAACGTCACTGCGGCGGTGGTGGTCGCCGAGCCGTCCTTGGCGAACTTCACCATCTCGGCGCCTGGCAGCATGGCCAGCAGGGCCTCGGCGGCCTCCAGTTCGATCGCCGCCGGCCGGTTGAAGTTGGCGCCCAGCAGCAGCTGGCGGGCGGCGGCCTCGACCACCGGCGGGTAGGCGTGGCCCAGGGTGACGGCCCGCAGGCCCATGCCGTACTCGATGAACTCGTTGCCGTCTACGTCCCAGATGTGGCACCCCGCGCCCCTGGCGATGAAGCCCGGCGCCAGCTCGGGGTACTGGTCGTCGCCCTTGGCGTAGGTGTGCGCGCCGCCGGGTATGAGGGCGTGGACCTTCGGCTGGAGCGCCTTCGAGCGAGTGAAGTCCATGGCGAAGCTCCTTAGGGGTTGATTGGCACGAGCAGGCCGTGCTCGACCAGCCGGGCGGCGATGTCGGCCACCATGGCGAACGGCGCCCCGGCCCGCTCGGCGATCTCCAGCAGCGAGTGCGCGCCGTCCGCCAGGTTGAGCACCCAGAGCATGGTCAGCTGGTACTGCTGCGGCGCGTAGCCGCCCACGGCGCCGTACAGGCCGCGCTTGCCGAGCTGGGGCTCGCAGTGGGGGTTGGTGCTGACGTAGGTCCGGTTGCGCTCGAGCACGTCCACCGCCGCGAGGCACAGCTCCAGCGACTCGCCCAGGGCCTCGGGCCGCACGAAGGCCAGGTTGTCGCCCGAGGTGTGGTACTCGGGGAAGGTGCCGTGCTGCGAGCGCATCAGGCAGCCGACGGGCAGGTTGAAGCCCGGCGAGCAGTACTGGCGCTCGTCGTAGCCGTAGGGGAAGAAGTCAATCACGCGGTGGGGGCGGTCCGCGTGGCGCAGCATGTGGGCGAGGGCCTGGTCCACCTCGGCCTGGCCGCGCCGGCTGCGCTTGTAGGTGAACCCGCCCGGGTCGCCCACGCAGGTCAGCACGAGGCCGTGGCGCACGCGGGCCGCCGCCTCGCTGTTGCGCGCCAGCCATGTGATCGCGCCGATTGTGCCCGGGATGAAGAGGAAGCGGTAGCTGTAGCGCCGCGGCCGCGCCGCCAGCGCCCGGGCCAGCAGCGCCGCCACGGCTACGCCCGAGAGGTTGTCGTCGGCGAGGGAGGGGTGGCAGGCGTGGCAGGAGATCAGCACCTCGTCGGTCTGCTCGCCCGGCAGCAGGCACTCGGCGTAGGTGAGCGACCCATCGGCCAGGGTCGCGTCGATCACCACCTCGTACTCCTCGTCGGCCAGGGCGGCCAGTTGCGCGTGGGGCAGGCAGAAGCCCCAGGTCTCGTTGTAGTACGAGGTGCGGTAGGGGATGCGCTCGGGCTGCTCCGGCATGCTGAAGAGGTGTGGGCGCAGCTCGGCCAGGCTCATGCGGCGGCGCACCGGGGTGCTGTAGCCGACCACGTGCAGGTTCGAGCGCCGGAAGTCTACCACCCGCTCGCCGCGCCCGTCGGCGATGTAGGCGTCGCGGATATTCCACTCCTTCGGCACCGTCCAGTCGAAGACCGGCGTGCCGCTCGGCACCTCGTGCATGGCGAGCGGGATGAGCTCGCCGACCCGCCGCAGCGTGGCGCGGAGGCCGTCGCCCGTGATGCTGCGGCAGAGCGGGAACAGCTCGGCGACCAGGGCGTACAGCTCGGCGCCGAGGTCGGCCTGGGCGGCTGGGGCCTGTGCGCTCATGGGCTCCTCACACCGTCAGGTTGGCGCGGGCCACGGGCGCGCCCAGGTCGAGTGGCTCGCTGTCCGCGAAGGTCGGGAGCACCTGGATTGACGGGATGGGGATGACGAAGCGGCCGCCCCACTCGAGGATGTGCAGCTCCTGCAGGATGATCTCGTCCCTGAGGTTCCAGGGGAGGATCAGCAGGTAGTCTGGGCGGGTCTCTGCGATCGCCGAGGGGTGACGGATGGGGATGTGGGTGCCGGGCAGGTAGAGGCCCTGCTTGTGCGGGCTGCGGTCAACCACGTACTCGATGAAGTCGCGCCCGACGCCGCAGTAGTTCAGCAGGGTGTTGCCCTTGGCCGGCGCCCCATAGCCCACCACCGTCTTGCCCTGGCGGCGCGCCTCGATCAGGAAGCTCAGCACGTCGGTCTTGATCTGCTTGACCGCCTCGCTGAAGGCCGCGTAGGAGGCGAGGTTGGTGAAGCCCTCTTCCACCTCGAGCTCGCGGAGCAGGGTTACGCGGGGGCTGACGGGATGGGCCGGCGACTCGGTGTGGCGGGCGTAGATGCGCAGCGAGCCGCCGTGAGTCGGGATCTCCTCCACGTCGAAGATGGTCAGACCGTGGTGGGCGAAGATCCGCTCGACGGCGATCAGCGAGAAGTACGAGAAGTGCTCGTGGTAGATCGTGTCGAACTCCCGCTCCCGGATCAGTTGGAGCAGGTGCGGGAACTCCATGGTGATCACGCCGTCCGGCTTGAGGGCGAGCTTCAGGCCGCTGACGAAGTCATTCAGGCGGGGGACGTGGGCCAGCACATTGTTGCCGATCAGCAGGTCGGCCTGCGCGCCGTCGGCGGCCAGCTCGCGGGCCAGGTCGGCGCCGAAGAATTTGATCAGCGTCGGGATGCCCTGCTTGATCGCCACCTCGGCGACGTTGGCGGCGGGCTCGATCCCCAGCACGGGGATGCCGCACTGCACGAAGTTCTGCAGCAGGTAGCCGTCGTTGCTGGCGATCTCGATCACCTTGCTGTCCTGGCCGAGCCGCAGGCGCTCCATGATCGCCAGGCTGTAGGTCCGCGCGTGCTCGAGCCAGGTCTGGGAGTACGAGGAGAAGTAGGCGTAGTCGCTGAAGATCTGGGCCGGGCTCTCGAACTCGTCCAGCTGCACCAGGAAGCACTGCGCGCAGACGTACACCTGCAGCGGGTAGAACGGCTCCATGCTCAGCAGCTGGTCCCGCCTCAGGTATGCATTGGCCAGGGGCGACATGCCGAGGTCCACAACCGTGTGGTGGAGGGGGGCGCCGCAGAAGCGGCAATTGGCGTTGGACATGACTCCTCCTTTGAGCGGGCTGCCGGCGCGCCGCGCCCCTGGGGGCGCGCCTCCTGGTATGGCCACGTTTGGCCTCCTAAGAACATAATGGTAGCGATACGCTATGAATAATCCTTGAATATTGACTAAGGCAAAGCTAAAAAACCTGTAAATGTTTAGTGATAATGATGGTTTGTACAGTGTGGAGGTACAGGAGACTGTTGATGATCATGGTTTTGATATTGCAACCTTGTCGTTTTCCGCGCTTTAACGCGGCATAGCGCACAGATAGCACTCGGTTCAACTATTTCAGGGGCGACTGCTTGGGGTCCGAATAGTTGCGGTTTCTTATCTTGACTCTGGCCCGGCGGGCGCTACAATAAACCGACCGCTGGTTTATTAATGTGCGGGGAGGGGCCAAATGCCGCGGACGGTCAACAAACTCGAGTACGCCGAGAAGCGCGCCGAGATCCTCGCCGTGGCTCGGCGCCTGGTTTACACCAGGGGCTACGAGCAGATGACCATCCAGGACATCCTCGGCGAGCTCCAGATCTCGAAGGGGGCCTTCTACCACTACTTCGACTCGAAGCAGGCCCTGCTCGAGGGCCTGGTGGAGGCGATGCAGCGCGAGGGCGAGCAGATCTTCGCGGCGATCGTGCGCGACCCCGCCCTCCCCACCCTGGCGAAGCTGCAGCGCTTCTTCGACGCGGCGAACAGCTGGAAGAGTGCCCAGAAGGAGTACCTGCTCGCCCTGGTGCGGGTCTGGCACCACGACCACAACGCCGTCGTGCGCCAGAAGGCCCAGGCGCGCATGGCCCAGCTCCTCGTTCCTCTGCTCACCGAGGTTGTCCAGCAGGGCCACGGCGAGGGCTCCCTGTCCACGCCATTCCCGGAGCTGGCGGGCGAGGTGGCCCTCTCCCTCCTGGTCGGCCTCGGCGAGGCCATCGCCCAGCTGCTGCTCGCCCAGGGGCCGCCCGCGGGCGTGCTGGCGCGGGCCGAGGGGCTGGTCGCCGCCTACAACGACGCCCTGGAGCGCGTCCTCGGCGCACCCGCCGGCTCGCTTCACCTG